>JBFIFF010000148.1:0-5675 GCA_041602955.1 Gammaproteobacteria bacterium
CCTGACTGGTGCGCGGGCCGGGATCCGGCGCCGCGTGACCGATGCACATGGTGCAGTGCATCACCCCTGAATCGATAGTAGCAGAGCCCCCCGCGGCGAACCAAAGGTGGCGGGGCGGCGTGTCAGATGTCGTGGCAGCCGAGGCAGAGCGCCGAGTTGGCGTTTTCGATGCGCAGGAAGGTGGAGGCCTCGCTGTGCGGGTCGTGGCAGCTGGCGCACTCGATGAACGGGACGGTGATGCCCTCGCCCAGGTGCCGGGTGTAGAGGCGGATGTCGGTGCGTTGCATGCCCTCGCCGCCGGTGTCGACCCACCACCTGATGCTCTCGTCGATGTAGGCGGAGGTGGTCGGGTGGAAGTCGGCCGAGGCGATGTTGACGCCGTCCACGAAGCGTGCCGGGGCGTTTTCGCTGCCCTGAGCGAGGGTGACGTTGCCGCCGGCATAGGTGCCGGCAGCCGAGTCGCTGATTTGTACCCCGGGCACCGAGGCCCCACGGTAGGCGACACCGACCGGGTGATCGGAGGATGTGTCTGCCGTGACACCGAGTGCCTGTGCGTCGTCGTGGCACGAGAGGCAGGCGACCGAGACCGTGCCGCTGACGCCATCGCGGTTCGGATCGAGGCGGCCGAGGTCATCGAAGGTGATGAAGGAGGTTGTCCCGTCGCCGCCGTTGACCACCCAGGAGGGCGTGACTGCGGCGTTGGGATCGCCGGCCGGGGTGTGGCAGAAGATGCAGACCTCCATCATCGGCCCGCTCTCGCTGCCGGTGAGGTTGTGCTTGGTCTTGACGATCCCGGCGGTAAGCGTGAGCGGCACGAGCAGAGCCATGGCCGCGGTAGTGCAGCGCAAAAGTGCCCACGTCCGTGTCGCGGGAGGCCCCTTCTGGAGCGGCGGTCTCATGTCGGTCTAGACCCCTCGTCGGCATCAAGCTAAATGCCGATACTCATTGAGGATACTAGCAAAGAGCCTAGGAATCTGACCACTGGACCTGGGTACAGTCTCGGTCGCGTTGACCGCGGTCAAGGCAAGACAGGGCGTCAGAGCGACTCACCCTGGAAATCGAAGGTCATGCCCGGTGAGGGCTCCTGCAGGAAGTAGCCCTGGATCATGTCGATCTGGCACTGCCAGAGAAGGCTCAGGTGGCTGCTGTCCTCGACGAACTCGGCGATCACCTTCTTGTCGCGGTCGTGCGCGAGCTGGGCCACCTCCTTGAGCTTTTTCATGCCCTCCGGACCGCCCTCCATCGCGCCAGCGAAGGCGCGTCCGAGCTTCAGGAAGGAGGCCGGGACATGGTCGAGCAGGTGGAACGAGTTGGCGGTGCTGCCGAAATGGTCGATGGCGATCGGACAGCCAAGCTTGTGCAGCGCTTCGCAGAACGGGCGCGCCTCGCCGATGTGGTTGGCGAGCGCGTCTTCGGTGATCTCGAACACCAGCGAGGATTTTGGCAGGCCGCTGGCCACGAGCTGCTCGCCGAGCCAGCCGACCAGCTCCCGGTCGCTGAGCGAGGCCTCGGAGAGGTTGATGAACAGTCGCGTCTCGCGCCCGCCCTTGTGGCGCTTGGTGAGGATGTGGATGGCGTTGGCGATGACCCAGCGCTCGATGTGGCCGATCTGGCCGCTCTCCTCGGCGGTGGGCAGGAACTGGGCCGGGGAGATCACCTCACCCTGCTCGTCGAACATGCGCAGGAACACTTCGTAGTTCTCGTCGCCGCTGCCCGCCAGGCTGACGATCGGCTGGTAGTAGAGGCGGAAGCGGCCGTGCAGGCCGGCCTCCTTGATCAGCTCCACCATCACCTGGTCGCGCTCCTGCGTGGCGCGCGCGTAGCTCACCGCATTGTGTCGCTGTAGGCGGTTGCCGCCGGCGTTCTGGGCCGTCTCGCAGGCCAGGTCGGCCTGTGCGATGACCGCGTGGACCTTGTCCTCTGCCTGAACCGGGCTCAGGCCGAGGCTGCAGGTCATGCTGACCGCCTGGCCGGCGATCTCGAACAGCTTGCCCTCGACCGTGGCGCGCAGCGCCTCGCCGGTGTCGGAAGCGGCGTCGGTACCGCCTTCCGCGACCAGCAGTGCGAAGGCCTGATCGGTGAGGCGGGCGAGCAGGTCCTGGTCGCCGGCCCGTTCGCGCAGCAGGTCGGCGAAGGCCTGCAGCACGCCGTCGGTGGCGGCGAAGCCGACCTGCTCCTTGACCGACTTGAAGTCGTCGATGGCGATGTAGAGCAGCGTCATCTCGCCGTGGTCGGGCTGCGCGAGACGACTCTCGAGGGCCTCGACGAAGGCGGTGCGGTTGAGCAGCCCGGTCACGGTGTCCTGCTTGGCCATCGCCTGCAGCTTGGCCTGCAGCTCGGCGTCGTCGGACTCGTCGCGGATGGTGATCTGCGTGCACGGTTCGCCGTCGTAGTTGGCCGGGGCGAAGGTCATGCGCGCCGAGAACTGCGCCCCGTCGGGGAGCAGCCCGGTCAGCTCGAGCTCGTGCGCGTCGGTCTCGCCGCGCGAGAAGTCGCGCAGGAATTCCTTGAGACGCCCCTGGTCGTCGGGGATGACCATGTCCATCAGGGGCACCCCCTCGAGTTCGTCGAAGGCGGTGAAGCCGAACAGCTCGAGGTAGGCCGGGTTGGCGTAGATGTGCATGCCCTCGTGCGCGTAGGCGATGGCGTCACGCGAGCTGCCGAGCAGGGCCTGGCAGCGGCGGTCGGTCTCCGTCAGCATGGCGCGTGCGTTGGAGAGCTCGCGGCTGTGCAGCAGGTTGACCGTCTCGCGCATGACCACCGTCTGCAGGTGCTCGGGCGAGCTCTTGCTGACCACGCTGGCCGCCCCCTGGCGCAGCGCGGCGAGCACGTGGGCCTCGTCGAAGTCGTCGGTGGCGACCAGCACCGGGACGTCGGGCAGACGGGCGTGGACCAGCTCGACGATCTTCGCCACCGGCACCCCCTCGAGATTGTCGACGGTGAGCACCATGTCGAACGGCTGCTTCTCCAGCCACTCGACCACGTCCTCGTCGTCCTCGGCGACCTGGGGCCGCGCCGCGATACCCGCGTTGCGCAGGGTCTTGATGTAGCCCTGCGCCTCGTTGCGCGAGTTCTCGACGATCAGCAGGCGGAGTACGGTGTCGCTGTCCATCCAAACGGTTTCGCGGTGGGCCGGGAGGCCCGGGGCGATGCGGTTGTCGTTTTCCGTGGGCCGTTGGTCGACAGCCTCAGGGTGGTCCCGCGGTGCCATCGAGCGACTGCTTGCAGTCGGCTCCTGGTACTTCCATGACCAGGCGGGGCACCAGGTACCCGGGAAGGCGAGCCGCCAGGGCCTGGTGCAATTCGATCGCGCGCGCTGTGGGCACCTCGAAGTGGGCCGTGCCGGCGGTGCGGTCGAGTGTGTGCAAATAATACGGCAGCACGCCGGCGGCGAACAGCCGCGTACTCAGTTCGGCGAGGGTCTCGGCGCGGTCGTTGACGCCACGCAGCAGCACGGACTGGTTGAGCAGCGTCGCGCCGGCTTCGCGCAGACGCGCCAGCGCCGTGTCGACGGACGCGTCGATCTCGGCCGGGTGGTTGGCGTGGATCACCACCACCACGTCGAGCCGGCTCGCGGCGAGCGTCGCGCACAGGGCCTCGGTCACGCGTGACGGCAGCACCACCGGCACCCGGGTGTGCAGCCGCAGGCGGCGCAGGCGCGCGACGCCATCGGCCGCCGTGACCAACCCGGCGAGGCGCCGATCGGAGAGCGTCAGCGGGTCGCCGCCACTGAGGATCAGCTCGTCGACGTCGGGCCGGGCGCCGAGCGCCGCGACGAGACCGCCGGGATCGAAGCCCACGTGCTCGGCGTACGGGAACGCGCGGCGGAAGCAGAAGCGGCAGTGCACCGCGCAGGCGCCGGTGGCAAGCGCCAGGGCACGGCCGCGGTACTTCTGCAGCAGGCCCGGCGCGGCGACGGCGGCGAGGTCCCCGACCGGGTCGTCGCCATACCCCGGCACGACGTCGTGCTCGGCGGCGATCGGCAGCACCTGGCGCAGCAGCGGGTCGTGCGGGTCGCCGTGGCGCATGCGCGCGACAAAGCCCGCCGGGACGCGCAGGGGGAAGCCGGAAGAGGGCGAGGCGAGGTCGGTGGGCAGGCCCAGTGCGGTGAGCAGGGCGGTGGCATCGACCTGCGCGTCGCGCAGTTCCGCGCGCCAGTCGGGTTCCTGTATCGGCCTGGGCTTCGCGTGTATCATGGCGCGCCAGTTTCGGGGCCGCCCCGGCCCGTTGCAAGCCCGAGAGAGTGTCATGGCTGTCTATTCCACCAGCGAGTTCAAGTCCGGCCTCAAAGTGATGCTCGACGGCGACCCGTGCGCCATCATCGAGAACGAGTTCGTCAAGCCGGGCAAGGGGCAGGCGTTCAACCGCGTTCGGTTGCGCAACCTCAAGACCGGGCGCGTCTGGGAGCGCACCTTCAAGTCGGGCGAGACCCTCGAGGGGGCCGACGTCATGGACACCGAACTCGAGTACCTCTACGCCGACGGGGAGTTCTGGCACTTCATGGAGCCCACCACCTTCGAGCAGTTCGCGGTCGATGCCAACGCCATGGGCGACGCGACGCAGTGGCTCAAGGGCCAGGAGCGCTGCATCGTCACGCTGTGGAACAACGCGCCGCTGTCGGTCACCGCGCCGAACCACGTCGTGCTCGCGGTGGTCGAGACCGATCCCGGCATCCGCGGCGACACCGCCACGGGCGGCGTCAAGCCGGCGACGCTGGAGAGCGGGGCGGTGGTCAAGGTGCCCCTGTTCGTCGAGATCGGCGACCTGCTCAAGGTCGATACGCGCACCGGCGAGTACATCTCGCGGGTCAAGGAGTGACCTGACCCGGGCGATGGACGACGACTGGCGGCCGCGCGCGACCCCGACGACCCTGCGCGCGCGGGCCAGTTGGCTCGCGGCGATCCGTGCCTTCTTCGCCGCGCGCGACGTGCTCGAGGTCGAGACCCCGCAGCTCTCCGCGGCGGCGACCCCCGATCCGGCACTGCACAGCCTGGTCACCCGCTGGCCCGGGCGCGACGGCACACCCCGCTACCTGCACACCTCGCCCGAGTACCCGATGAAGCGGTTGCTCGCCGCCGGCAGCGGCGACATCTGGCAGCTGGCACGGGTGTTCCGCGACGGCGAGCGCGGTCGCCTGCACCACCCCGAGTTCACGCTGCTCGAGTGGTACCGGGTCGGCTGGGACCACCGGCGGTTGATGGGAGAGGTCGCCGAGCTGGTCACCGCGCTGCTCGACGGTCACACCCTGGCCCCGGTCGAGACCCTGACCTACCGCGAGGCGTTCCTGGCCCACGCCGGCGTCGATCCGTTCGCGGCCGATGCCGCGACGTGGCGCGAGGCGGCGGCACGTCACGCCATCGACGGCGCCGGGCTCGAAACCCTCGACACCGACGGCTGGCGCGACCTGCTGCTGACCCACGCCGTCGAGCCTCACCTGGGGCAGGGGCGGCTCACCTTCGTCCACGACTATCCGGCGACCCAGGCGGCGCTGGCGCGGGTGCGCGCCGGGGACCCGCCGCTGGCCGAGCGCTTCGAACTCTACTGGCAGGGGATCGAGCTGGCCAACGGCTTCCACGAACTTGGCGATCCGGCCGAACAGCGGCGCCGCTTCGCCGCCGATGCCGCACGCCGGAACGCGCTCGGCCTGCCCGAGGCCCCGCACGACGCGCGATTCC
>JBFIFF010000149.1:0-5638 GCA_041602955.1 Gammaproteobacteria bacterium
GCGCGCGACCAAGAACCGCTTCGGAGCGGTCAACGAACTCGGCGTGTTCGCGATGACCGGCGGTGGCATGCGCGAGGTGCGCAACCCGTCGGCGATCTTCCTCAACCGCCGCGGCGAACCGTCACCCGGCAGCGCGGTGCTGGTGGTGTGGGACGGCTCGCGGCCGTTGCTGCTCGAGATCCAGGCGCTGCTCGACGCGAGCAGCTTCGGCAGCCCACGGCGCGTTGCCGTCGGCCTCGACGGCAACCGCCTGGCGATGCTGCTCGCGGTGCTGCACCGCCACGGCGGCATCCAGGCCAGCGACCAGGACGTGTTCGTCAACGTCGTCGGTGGCGTGCGCGTCACCGAGACCGGCGCCGACCTCGCGCTGCTGCTGGCGATGGTCTCGAGCCTGCGCGACCGGCCGCTGCCCGACGACCTGGTGGCCTTCGGCGAGGTGGGCCTGGCCTGCGAGATCCGCCCGGTACCGAACGGCCCCGAGCGGCTGCAGGAGGCGGCCAAGCACGGCTTCCGCCGCGCCATCGTGCCGCGCGGCAACGCCCCCAAGGGCGGCGTCGAGGGCATGGAGGTGGTCAGCGTCACGCGGCTGACGGAGGCGCTCGAGGCGCTGACGTGAGGCGGTGACTTGCGGCGTTCCCGTCGGACGGAGGTCCGACCCGCAGCGGCCGCGCCCGCGGCCCTTTGGGCCCGAATCAGGCCGACGGCCTGGGCTTGGCGCCTAACCCGATGCCGGACTGAAGCCCGCCCCGCGGCCCACGCCCTCGTCCGTTGTCGGCCGGTCGGCGGACCGACGATGCGGTTGGCGGGGTGTGCGCAGGCCCCGGCTCAGGCGCCGTCTCCCGCCTCCAGGCGCGCCACCCGCGGTGCGACGCGGCAGAACAGCTCGTAGGCGATGGTCCCGCAGCAGGCGGCCACCTCGTCGGCCGGCAGCCCCTCGCCCCACAACCGCACCGGGTCGCCCGGCCTGGCGTCGGGCACGGCGCGCAGGTCGAGGGTCACCAGGTCCATCGACACCCGGCCGAGCAGCGCGGCGCGGCGTCCGGCGACCAGCACCGGCGTGCCCTGCCCGGCGGGGCGCGGGGAGCCGTCGGCGGAACCGATCGCGGCGACGCCGACCGGCATGTCGGCGGGGCAGATCCCGACGGCGCCGTAGCCGACGGTGTCGCCCTTGCGGCGCGGGTAGACCGCAATCAGCCGGGTGTCGAGGTGCATCGCCGGGCGCAGACCGAGATCCGGCCCCAGGCGGCCGGCCCGCGCGGTGCCCCCGTAGAGCATGATCCCGGGGCGGACCCAGTCCTGGTGGCTGGCCGGCCAGTTGAGGATGCCGGCCGAGTTGGCCAGCGAGCGCTCGGCGTCGAGGCCCGCGGTCGCCGCGGCGAAGGCCTCGATCTGCGCGGGGGTCTGTGGGTGGTCCGGCTCGTCGGCGCAGGCGAAATGGGTCATCAGGCGCGGCGGGCCGGCCACGGCCGGCGCCTCGGCAAGGCGCCTCCAGAGCGCACGCGCCGTATCGGGCGCCACGCCGACGCGGTGCATGCCGCTGTCGACCTTGAGCCAGACGGCGACCGGGCGCGCCGGGCGGGCCCGCTCCAGCAGTTCCACCTGCCAGGCGCTGTGCACCTCCAGTTCGAGGGCGTGGGCGGCGGCGAGGTCGACATCGGCCGGCTCCAGCGCGCCGGAGAGCAGCAGCAGCGGTGCCGTCACCCCACCCTCGCGCAGCGCCAGCGCCTCCTCCATGCGCGCCACGGCGAAGGCGTCGGCGTCACCGGCCAGCGCCCGCGCCACGCCCAGCGCGCCGTGGCCGTAGGCGTCGGCCTTGACCACGGCGACGATTCGGCTGTGCGGAGCGGCGGTGCGGGCGACGGCGAGGTTATGGCGCAGTGCGGCGAGGTCGACCGTGCAGGTCACGGTGCGCGCCATGTCAGCCCCGGTCGTCGTAGAAGGTATCGGAGGCGTAGTTCTCGAAACGCGTGTACTGACCGAGGAAGGTCAGCTTGACCTTGCCGATCGGGCCGTTGCGCTGCTTGGCGATGATGATCTCGGCGAGCCCTTTGTCCTGGCTGTCCTCGTGGTAGACCTCGTCGCGGTAGATGAAGACCACCAGGTCGGCGTCCTGCTCGATCGAGCCCGACTCGCGCAGGTCGGAGAGCACCGGGCGCTTGTCGGTGCGCTGCTCGAGGTTGCGGTTGAGCTGCGACAGCGCCACCACCGGCACGTCGAGCTCCTTGGCCAGCGACTTGAGCGCGCGCGAGATCTCCGAGATCTCGTTGGTGCGGTTCTCGGCCGGGCCGGAGGACTGCATCAGCTGCAGGTAGTCGATGACGATCAGGCCGAGCTTGCCGTGCTCGCGCTGCAGGCGGCGCGCGCGGGCGCGAATCTCCATCGGCGTCAGGCCGGGGCTGTCGTCGATGAACAGCGAGGCCTCGTTGAGGATGCTGATCGCCGAGGTCAGGCGCGGCCAGTCGTCGTCTTCGAGGCGGCCGGTGCGCACCTTGTGCTGGTCGATGTGGCCGAGCGAGGACATCATGCGCAGCACCAGCTGCTCGGCGGGCATCTCGAGGCTGAACACCGCGACCGGCTTGTCGGACTTGATCGCCACGTGCTCGGCGACGTTCATGGCGAAGGTGGTCTTGCCCATCGAGGGGCGCCCGGCGACGATGATCAGGTCCGAGGCCTGCAGGCCGGAGGTGCGCTCGTCGAAGTCGCCGAAGCCGCTCGGCATGCCGGTGATCGGCGTCTCCTGCTGGTAGAGCGTCTCGATGCGGTCGATCGCCTTGGGCAGCAGGTCCTTGATGTGCGCGAAGTTGCGACCGCCGCGACCGCGGTCGGCGATGTCGAACACCTTCTTCTCGGCGTGGTCGAGCAACGTCGTGCTGTCGCGCCCCTCGGGCACGTAGGCGCTGTTGGCGATCTCGGTGCCGACGCGGGCCAGCTGGCGCAGCACCGAGCGCTCGCGGACGATCCGCGCATAGGCCTCGATGTTGGCGGCACTCGGGGTGTTCTTGGCCAGGGTGCCGAGGTAGGCGAGGCCGCCGGCGTCGTCGAGCTCGCCGGTCGCGCCCAGGCGCTCGGCGAGGGTCACCGCGTCGCACGGTTCAGAGCGCTCGACCAGGGTCTGGATGGCGCGGAAGATCAGCCGGTGATCGCGGCGGTAGAAGTCCTCCTCGCCGAGCTCTCCGGCGAGGCGATCCCAGCTGGCGTTGTCGAGCAGCAGACCGCCGAGGACCGACTGCTCGGCCTCGATCGAGTGGGGCGGGACCTTGAGTGCGTCGAGCGACGCGTCGCGCTGTTCGAGGTGGGCGGCGGGCTCGGCCATCGGCCATTAATGCCATGCCCCCGAAGGGGTCGCAAGAGGCGCGAGAGCACCCCGTGGAGGGTCAGCGGGTTAGCGCGACGACCGCCGCCGCGAACCGCGCTCCGCGGTCGCGGACGGGGTCGCCGGGGCTCACTCCTCGGCTTCGACGACGACCTTGATGGCGACGTCGATGTCGCTGTGCAGGTGCAGCGCGACCTCGTGTTCGCCGGTCTCGCGCAGCGCGCCCTCGGGCAGCAGCACCTCGTGCTTCTCGAGCGCAACGCCGGTCGCGCTGACCGCCTCGGCGATCTCGCGCGTGCCGACCGAGCCGTAGAGCTTGCCCTCGGTGCCGGCCTTGGCCGTGATGGTCACCGTGAGGTCGCGCAGCTGCGCGGCACGCCCCTCGGCGGCGCCGAGGCGCTCGGCCTGGGCCTTCTCGAGCTCGGCGCGGCGCTGCTCGAAGGCGGCGACGTTCTCGGCCGTCGCCGGGGTCGCCTTGCCGCTCGGCACCAGGTAGTTGCGTCCGTAACCCGGCTTGACCTTGACCTTGTCGCCCAGGTCGCCCAGGTTCTGCACCTTCTCCAGCAGGATCACTTCCATCGTCGTTCCCCGATTCGTCTGCGTTCAGACGGTTGTCGTGTCATCGTCCTTCGGCCTGGCGCCGAACCGGCCCACCAGGTCGAACCAGGCGTTGGCCAGGCCCGTGGCCGCCAGCGCGACCGTGGTCTCGGGCAGGGCCAGCACCAGCAGCAGGTAGAGCCCCACCAGCCAGCCCACCCCGCCCCGGCGTCCCCCGGCCAGGCCATGCGCCAGGGCCAGTCCGGCCAGCGCGCACGGCACCAGGGTCACGGCCGCCATGTCCGTGACCACCCCGGGCGAGGCGCCCAGGGCGAGCGTCGCCCCGAACAGCGCCACGGCGGCCAGCGCCGCGCCCCGCGGCAGCCGCAGGGCGTGGAACTCGCGCCGGAAGCCGCCCGGGTTGTAGAGATCGGCCTGCCACACGCGGCCGATCACCAGCCCCAGCACCAGGTTGATCAGCCCCGCGGCCACCATCAACCCGGTCAAGTATCCGCTTGCCGCCTCGATCGCCTCGCGCACCGCGGCGGCCTGCCCGGCATCCACCCCCTTGAGCGCCGGCTCGATCATCGGACCGAGGGTGGCAACCCACCATGGCCCCGGATCGCCGAGCAGCAGGTGGACCGCGGCGACCGCCACCAGCCCGACCACGCCGATCGCGGCGAAGGCCACGCCGAGGTCGACCGTGGCCCGCAGCAGCGTGGTGACGAGCACGATCGGCAACCACAGCACCAGCGCGAAGCTGAGCGCCGGCAGCGGCGTGCCCAGCGAGAGAAACGCCAGCACCCCGGCACCGACCAGCGCCCCGCCGAGCACCAGCAGCCCCTCGAGGGCGCCGCGGCGCAGGGTCACCAGCGCCAGCGCCCCGGAGCTCAACCAGCTCACCGGAGGCAGCAGCGCCGAGAGCACCGCGGCCGTCGCGACCACCAGGGTCGCCTGGCCGCGCCCGCGCATCACGAATGAGGCCAGCCCTCGCATCGGTCGTGCCGGGGCCGGCCGCGGGGCGGCCGGTCACCCGGACAGGACATCCCTACTCGTGGGCGTCGCTGTACGGCAGCAGCGCCAGGTAGCGCGCCCGCTTGATCGCGGTCGACAGCTGACGCTGGTACTTCGCCTTCGTCCCGGTGATGCGGCTCGGGACGATCTTGCCGGTCTCGGTGATGTAGTTCTTGAGGGTGGCGAGATCCTTGTAGTCGATCTCCGTGACCCCCTCGGCGGTGAAGCGGCAGAACTTTCTGCGGCGGAAATTGCGTGCCATGGTCATGCTCCGGTTCGGTTGCGACGGCCCCGGCGTCAGCCGGCGGCGGCCTCGTCGGCGGACGCCTCGGACTCGTCCGAGTCATCGGACTCATCCGACTCGTCGTCGTCGGTGTCGTCGGAGGCCTCGGTGTCCTTGCTCTCGTCCTCGTCGTCGTCTCGCCGCTCGCCGCGGTCACGACCCTTGCGCTCGCCGCGGTCGTCGCCGCTCTTGGCGAGCACCGACGGCTCGGTGACCGCTTCGTCGCGCTTGATCACGAGGTTGCGCAGCACGGCGTCGTTGAACCGGAAGGTGCTGAGCAGGTCATCGAGGGCCTCCTGGCTGCACTCGATGTTCATCAGGATGTAGTGCGCCTTGTGCGCTTTCTGGATCGGGTAGGCGAGCTGGCGCCGACCCCAGTCCTCGAGGCGGTGCACGGTGCCGCCCTTGCCCTCGATGGCGCCCTTGTAGCGCTCGACCATCGCGGGCACCTGTTCGCTCTGGTCCGGGTGGACCAGGAACACGATCTCGTA
>JBFIFF010000150.1:0-5629 GCA_041602955.1 Gammaproteobacteria bacterium
ACGACTTCTCGTCCTGGCACTGCACGACCAGCCCGCTCGGCTCGTGGACGATCCGCACGGCCGACTGCGTCGTGTTGACGCTCTGCCCGCCCGGGCCCGACGAGCAGAAGGTGTCGATGCGCAGTTCGTTCTCGTCGAGCTCGACCTCGACGTCGTCGGCTTCGGGCAGCACGGCGACCGTGGCTGCCGAGGTGTGGATCCGGCCCTGGGCCTCGGTCTCCGGCACGCGCTGCACGCGGTGGGCGCCGGATTCGAACTTGAGCCTGGCGTAGGCGCCGTCGCCGACCACGCGCAGGATCAGCTCCTTGTAGCCGCCGTGTTCGCCCTCGCTGGCGCTCACCTCCTCGACCCGCCAACCCTGGCGCTCGGCGTAGCGCAGGTACATGCGCTGCAGGTCGGCGGCGAACAGCGCCGCCTCGGCGCCACCGGTGCCGGCGCGGATCTCGAGGAACACGTTGCGCGTGTCGTCGGGGTCGCGCGGCAGCAACAGCCACTGCAGCTCCGCCTCCAGCTCGCTGCTCCGCGCCTGCGCCGCGGCGAGCTCCTCGGCGGCCAGGTCGCGCAGCTCGGGGTCCTCGTCGCGCAGCATCGCCTCGGCGCTGTCTGCCGCCGTCTCGCTGGCGTACCAGGCCTGGAGGCAGCGCACCAGGGGCTCGAGGTCGGAGTACTCGCGCGACAGGTCGCGGAAGCGCGCCTGCTGACCGATCACCTCGGGATCGGCCAGCAACGCGGTCACCTCGCGGTGCCGGTCGGCGAGCGCGTCGAGCTTGGAGCGCAGGGACGCTTTCACGGATTCGCCGGGCCGCGCCCGGTCAGGGCTGCTTGAGGCCGAACAGCTCGCGCGCGGCCTCGAGCAGGTCGCCGCGGTCGTCGAAGCCGGCCTGGCGCAGCTGCACGGTTGGCGCGTGGGTCAGCTTGTTGGTCAGGTTGCGTGCCAGCCAGGCGAGGGTCTCCTCCGCGGGCTCGCCGTTGGCGAGACGACGCGCGGCGCGCTCGAGCAGGTCGGCGCTGGTCTTCTCGGCCCCCTCGCGGTAGTGGCGGATGGTCTCGACCGCGTCGAGCGAGCGCAGCCAGCCCATGAACTGGGAGACCTGGTTCTCGATGATCTCCTCGGCCTGCTGCGCCGCTTGCCGGCGCGAGGCGATGTTCTCCTCGATGATCTCGCGCAGGTCATCGACCTTGTACAGGTAGACGTCGTCGAGGTCGCCGACCTCGGGTTCGATGTCACGCGGCACCGCGATGTCGACCATGAACATCGGCTGGTGGCGGCGCGCCTTGAGCGCCCGCTCCACGGCGCCCTTGCCGAGGATCGGCAGGGGGCTGGCCGTCGACGAGATGATGATGTCGGCCTCGGGCAGGTGGGTCGGGATCTCCTCGAGGGCGATCGCGTAGCCGCCGAATTCGCTGGCCAGCAGGTGGGCTCGTTCGGCCGTGCGGTTGGCCACGACCATGCGACCGATGCCGCTCTGGTGCAGGTGGCGCGCGACCAGTTCGATGGTCTCGCCGGCACCGATCAGCAGCGCGGCCTTGTCGGCGAGCTCGCCGAAGATCTGCCGTGCCAGGCTGACCGCGGCGAACGCCACCGAGACCGGGCTGGAGCCGATCTCGGTGTCGGTGCGTACCTGCTTGGCGACCGAGAAGGTGTGCTGGAAGAGCCGGCTGAGGAGCCCCCCCAGGGTGCCGGCGGAACTCGCCGCCTGGTAGGCATCCTTCATCTGGCCGAGGATCTGCGGCTCGCCGAGCACCAGGGAGTCGAGGCCGCTGGCGACGCGCAGCATGTGCCGCACCGCGTCGTGGTCCGGGTGGGTGTAGATGTAGGGGGCGATGTCGGCGCGCGGCAGCTGATGGTAACGGCTCAACCAGTCCACCACGGCGCCGGCATCGTCATGGCTCAGCCCGCAGTAGAGCTCGGTGCGGTTGCAGGTCGACAGGATCGCCGCCTCGGTCACGGGTGGCTGGGCGCTGAGCTCGTGCAGCGCCTCGGTCATCCGTTCGGGGGTGAAAGCCACCCGTTCGCGGACGTCGACCGGCGCCGTCTTGTGGTTGATTCCCAGTGCCAGCAATGACATGTTGAGCGTAAGCCGTTAGAAAACGTCGCAAATTCTGCGCGATGCCCACGTTCAGCACAAGTCGTGGACACGGTCGCGAAGGTTGGATCTCCGCGGCGTCGATTCGTTTCGGGAACCGGTTCGGCGGTGCACGGTCACAGGCACGGAGTTGTAGAATGGTGGCGTGCCCGAGACCTCTTCCATGACCCGTATCTCCGCTGCGGCGCTCCTTGCCCTGCTGCTGGTCGCCGGCTGCGCGCCGCAGCCGCCGCGCGCGGATGATCCGGTTACGGATACCGCGATCGTCACCTCGCCGCCGCCGCCCGAGTCTCCGCTCTACGGCCTGATGGTCGGCGAGATCGCTGCTCAGCGCGGCGACTACCAGACCGGCCTCGAGCGCTATCACGCCGCGGCTCGCGCCGAACGCGACCCGCGGCTGGCCGAGCGCGCCACCCACTTCGGTCTGTACACCGATGACCACGCCCTGGCGCTTGAGGCGGCCCGGCTGTGGCGCGAACTGGCGCCGGACAACCGCCTGGTGGTGCGCATCATCGCCAACCTGGAGCTGCGACTCGGTCACGTCGACGCCGGGCTCGCCGAGTTGCGCGGGTTTCTCGCCGGAGAGCCCGAGCTGGGCGAGGCCTTCGCCCAGTTGACCGCGCTGCTGGTGCGCCTTCCGGACAAGGCGCTGGCCCTCGAGGTGGCCGGGCGCCTCACCGCGGACTACCCGGCCCAGGCCGAAGCGCACTTCACCCACGGTGCCGTGGCGCGGCATGCCGCGCGCCTCGGACTGGCCGAGAGCGAGATGGCCGAGGCGGTGCGCCTGCGTCCCGACTGGGTGCAGGCGCGTGTCAACCTGGCCCAGGTGCAGGTCGCCCTCGGCCACCACGACGCGGCCCTGGAGACGCTGGCCCGCGGCGTCGAAGCGGTGCCGGAGAGTCGCGACCTGCGCCTCGCCTACGCGCGGCTGCTGATGAACCGCGGTCAGGTGGCCCAGGCGCGCGCGCAGTTCAAGGAGGTGGCTGCGGCCAGCCCGGGTGACCCCGACATCCTCTACGCGCTCGCTCTCCTCTCTCTCGAGACGCGTCAGCTCGACGAGGCCGAGCGCTATTTCCTCGAGTTGGAGCAGGGCGAGGGGCGCGCCGACGACGCGCGCTTCTTCCTCGGTCGCCTGGAGATGCAGCGTGACAACCTCGACGGGGCCCTCGCCTGGTACGAGCGGGTCGAGGGTGGGGAGTACGTCGACGAGGCGCAGATCCAGGTCGCCGCGGTGCTGGCACGACAGGGTCGCCTGGACGAGGCGCTGGCCAGGGTGCGCGGCCTGCGCGACGTCAAGCCGCAGCTGCGTGTGCGCCTGCTGCTGGTCGAGGGCGAGCTGCTCGCCGACGCCGACCGCGAGACCGACGCCATGAGTCTCTACGACGCCGCGCTGGCCGAGACTCCGGACAGCGACGACCTGCTCTACGCCCGCGCGATGCTCGCCGAGCGGCTCGACCGGCTGGACCTGCTGGAGCGGGATCTGCGCACGCTGATCGAGCGCGACCCGAACAACGCCAGCGCCCTCAACGCGCTCGGCTACACCCTCGCCGACCGCACCACACGCTACGCCGAGGCGCTCGAGCTGATCCGCCGGGCCTTCCAGATCCGTCCCGAGGATGCGGCCATCATCGATTCCATGGGCTGGGTCCACTACCGGCTCGGTGACCGGGAGGCGGCGCTCAACTACCTGCGCGACGCCTACGCCCGCAGCCAGGACGCGGAGATCGCCGCGCACCTCGGCGAAGTGCTGTGGGTTACCGGCGATGTGGAGCGTGCCCGCGAGATCTTCGACGAGGCGCTGCGCACGCACCCGGACAACGAGGTCCTGCGGCGCACGATCGAACGCTTCAGGCCGTGAGGCGTCTCGGCCGCGTCGCGGCGCTGGCGCTGCTGGCCACGGCGTGCGCCACCCCGCCGCCCCGGCCCGCGACCCCGATCATGCCGCTGCCCGACACCTGGGAGGTGCGTGGGCGCCTGGCGGTCACGGTCGCCGACGAGGCGTGGCATGGCACCTTCGCCTGGAGGCGCGCCCCCGACCGGCAGCAGGTCGACCTGGCCGGGCCGTTCGGGCAGGGCGGCGCCCGGCTGCGCGAGACGGCCGTCGGCGCGACCCTCGATTACGGCGACGGGCAGCAGGCCAGTGACACCGACACCGAAGCGCTGCTCGTCCGTCACTTCGGCTGGGCGCTGCCGCTGCGCGGTCTGCGATTCTGGATCGCCGGCCAGGCCGACCCGGCGCGCCCCGCGACCCTGCGTCACGACGCCGACGGCCGTGTGGTCGGGATCGACCAGGACGGGTGGCAGGTGGTCTGCGACCGCTACCGCGAAGTCGACGGCGGGCTGCTGCCCCACCGCCTGGTGCTCGCCCGTGAAACGGTCGAGGCGCGCCTGGTGATCGACGCCTGGCGGCTCGGGGCGGCGGTCGGAGGGGGCGGGTGAGCGCACTCCGGGGCGGTGGGGCGCCATGGCCCGCGCCGGCCAAACTCAACCTGTTCCTGCACATCACCGGGCGTCGAGCCGATGGCTACCATTGCCTGCAGACCGTCTTCCAACTGCTCGATCACGGCGACGCCCTGACCTTCGACCTGCGCGACGACGGGCGCATCGTGCGCCGGGAGGAGCTGGCCGGGGTCGCGGCGGAGGCGGACCTCTGCGTGCGCGCCGCCCGGCTCCTGCAGCAGGCCACCGGCTGCCGCCTCGGTGCCGACATCACGCTCGACAAGCGCCTGCCCCTCGGCGGCGGGCTGGGCGGCGGCAGCTCCGATGCCGCGACCGTACTGGTGGCGCTGAACGCGCTGTGGGAGACCGGCCTGACACTGCAGGAGCTGGCCGGACTCGGGGGCCGCCTCGGCGCCGACGTGCCGGTGTTCGTCCACGGACGCAGCGCGTGGGCGGAGGGGGTCGGCGAGGTTCTCACCCCGCTGGACCTCGGGCCGCGCTGGTACCTGGTGCTGGTGCCGGCGTGCCATGTCGCGACGGCCGAGATCTTCGAGGCCCCTGAATTGACAAGGGATTCCGCGCCAATCACAATGGCGGACTTTCTTGCCGGAAACGTGCGCAACGACTGCGAGCCGGTGGTCACGGCGCGCCATCCGGAGGTGGCCGAGGGCCTGCGCCGGCTCGGGGGCGCGGGGCGCATGAGCGGCACCGGGGCGTGTGTCTTCGCCGCCTTCGCCGACGCGGCAAGCGCCGGGCGGGCCCTCCCCGAGGGCTGCGAGGGGTTCGTCGCCCGTGGCCTCGATCGCTCGCCGTTGCTCGACCGACTGGCGCTCGAGCGCCGCTGACGTCGGCCTGCCGGGCGGGAGACAGTGTCGAGAGGTTGCTGGGGCGTAGCCAAGCGGTAAGGCACCGGTTTTTGGTACCGGCATTCCCAGGTTCGAATCCTGGCGCCCCAGCCATAGTTTGGTGCCTGGCTGTCACCCCGAGTGGCGCCAGGATGAGAAGCTAGATGTTCGACAAATCCGCACAGCGGATTTGAACGGTGGAGCGCAGCGGAGCCGGCCCCGAAGGGGTGAGGGCCGAAGGCCCGAATAATCCTGGCG
>JBFIFF010000151.1:0-5607 GCA_041602955.1 Gammaproteobacteria bacterium
CTCGGCGGTGAGCAGGCGCAGCGCCTCGGAGGTGACCTGGTCGTTGAGCGCGCGCACCCGGTCTCGTGTCTCGCGGCGCCAGCCGGTGATATCGTGCATGAGCGCCTCGAGGCGCTCGCCGAGCTCCTCGCGATCGACCTCCAGCCGCTTGCGCTCGTCGGCGGGCAGCTTCTCGACCGCGTCCGGCGCCAGCAACTCGCCGTCGCGCACCGGGGTGAACAGGAACCCTCCCGGGGTGCGTACCAGCGCCAGGCCGCGGGCCTGCGCCGTCTCCTGCAGTTCCTCGAAGGCCTGTTCCTGGCGCTGCTTGAGGTCCTCCTCCAATTGGCGAATCGCGTCCTGGTAGGTCCTGCCCTCGAACGCCGCCGGCAACGCCGCGCCGACCTCCTCGACCAGCTGCGCCAGGTCGGCACGCAGCGCGGCACCGCGCCCGGCGGGCAGGCGCAGCGCACGCGGGCGCTGCGGGTCGTCGAAGCGGTTGACGTAACACCAGTCGTCGGGGCGCGACGCGCCACGCACCTGCTGTTCGAGGTACTGGCGTACCGCGGTGGTCTTGCCGGTGCCCGGCGGACCGAGCACGAACAGGTTGTACCCCTCGCAGCGCATGCCGATGCCGAAGCGCAGGGCGGCCAGCGCGCGCTCCTGGCCGATGATGTCGTCGAGCCGCTCGAGCTCGGCGGTGGTCTCGAAAGCGAAGTGGCCGGTGTCGCACGGCGTGTAGAGCCGTTCCGGGGGCAGCGGGTCGGGACGGTCGGGGGTCGGCCTGCTCATGCGCCCAGTATGAACCGTCACCGTCCGGCCGGATGTCCCGGCGCGGCGGCGCGCTCGAGGTTGTGCAGCCACGCCGGATGCAGGCGCTGGAAATCGGCGACGATCGACGCATAGGGCACGTCGGTGAAGACGCCGCGGTCGGCGAGGTATTCCATGTGGCGGGCCCCGGCGCGGTTGTGCTCCTGGAACAGGGAGTCGGTGACGCCGTCGAATTCCAGCGCGTGGACCCCCAGACGCTCGCACAGCGCGGCGTCGAACGCCGGTGTCGCCTTGACCCAGCGCCCGTCGAGGAACAGCTCGGTGTAGCTGTGCCAGTGGTAGACGTCGCCGCCGATCAGCGCCTCCAGGCGCGGTGTGGAGAGGTGGTTGCGCACGTCGACGTAGCCGACCCGGGCCGGGATGCCGGCGGCGCGGGCACACGCCGCGAGCAGCGCGGCCTTGGGAATGCAGAAGCCACTCCCGCGCACCAGGCACGCCCCCGCACGGAAGTACTCGCGGTCGGTGCCGACACAGTAGGGGTCGTAGTCGACCCCGTCGCGTACGGCGTAGTAGAGGGCGACGCCCCGCGCCCGGTCACCGTGGACGCCGAGCAGCGTGTCCGCGGTGAAGGCCATCACGGTCGCGTCGTCGCTGTCGATGAAGCGGCCGGGCTCTAGGTAGCCCGCGTGCTCGTGACTCACTCCGTCCTCCCCCCGTTGTCCAGCCCGCGGAACAGGGTCCGGCGCCTGGGTTCTTGATTATAATCAGCCAAGGTCCACATGCTCGGCCGAGGCGGACGCTCCGGCCGTGTACGCCCATGGCGCAAGCTCAAGATCCGTTCCGCGACCTGGTCGACACATACCACGACGGCATCTACTTCGTCGACAGCGATCGCGTGATCACCTACTGGAACCAGGGCGCCGAGTCGCTGACCGGCTACAGCAGCGGCGAGGTCCTCGGCCGACGCTGCATGGACGACATCCTGTGCCACGTCGACCACTGCACCGGCGAGCGCATGTGCAGCAACCGTTGCCCCCTCGCGCTGAGCATGGACGACGGTCAGACGCGGGTCGCGCAGGTGTTCCTCAAACACAAACAGGGCCATCGCCAGCCGGTGGTGATGCGCACCTCGCCGGTCCGCGATCACCGCGGCGTCATCGTCGGCGGCGTCGAGGTGTTCAGCGATCACAGCGAGCTGCACGAAATCCGCGAGAAGCTGGAGGAGCTCGAGCGCATGGCGCTGCTCGACCCGCTGACCGGGATCGGCAACCGCCGCTACTTCGAGATGAACCTGCACGCCAGGCTCGACGAGCGCCACCGCTACGGCACCCCCTTCGGACTGCTGCTCATCGACCTCGACCACTTCAAGCGGATCAACGACGACCACGGGCACGAGGCCGGCGACGCGGTGCTCAAGATGGTCGGACAGACCCTCGCCTTCAGCTGCCGCAAGTCGGACCTGGCCTGCCGCTGGGGCGGCGAGGAGTTCGCCGTGATCCTCGGCAACATGGGGCCCGGTGGCCTGCGCGAGGCGGTCGAGCGGGTGCAGGGCCTGGTGCGCAGGTCGTCGCACACCCTAGAGGACGGCACCCGCCTGCGGGTCACCTTCTCCGGCGGCGCGACGCTCGCGAGCGCCGAGGACACCGACCAGGCCCTGCTGCAGCGGGCCGACGCCCTGCTCTACCGCGGCAAGCTCGAGGGGCGCGACCGCGTCATCTACGAGCACGATCCCGCCTGACCCCTCACGCCAGCCAGCGCACCAGGAAGTAGACCCGGAACCCCTCCGAGGAGAGGCACGGGCCGCGCACCTCGGCCGCGTGGTAGCCCGCGTCCGGCTCGGCCGCGGCCAGCGCGCTGTCCACGCCGTCGTGGACCTGCACGCAGTTCTCCGGAAAGCGCTTGCGCCTGCGGCCCGGCGCGTAGACCACCGCCGTCGACTCGGGTCGCGCGTCGACCGCGGGATCGAGACCGGCCTGCGCGTCCACGCGCCGATTCAGAAGGCGAGGTCGTCGGCCACGGCGTCGATGCCGGCCTGCGCGCAGGCGTCGTCGAGGTCACCGCCCGGCGCACCCGAGACGCCGATGCCGCCGACGATGGAGCCGGCCGCCTGGACCATCAGCCCGCCGCCGAGCGCCAGGGCGCCTGGTATTTCGCGCATGCCCGACTGCGGGTTGCCGGGCTGGGTCAGTTCGGCCAGCTCGGTGGTGTTGGTGCGGAAGCTGATCGCCGTCCACGCCTTGCGCCGCGCGGTCTCGGGGGTGTGCGGACCGGCAAAGCGGTCGCGCAGCATCACCTGGGGGTTGCCCCCGCGGTCGACCACGGCGACGGCCACCTGGTAGCCGCCGTCACGGCAGGACTTCAGCGCGGCCTGGGCCATCTTCAGCGCGGTGTCGAGGGTCAGGTTCCTGGTGGCGAAGGTGGCCCCATCCTGGGCGGCCAGCGGCCACGGGAGCAGCAGCGCGGTGGCGAGCAGCAGCGAGGTGCGGTGCATGGCGATCACTCCTGTTGACGTTGCATGCGTGGTCCGAGTCTAGCAGCGCCATGCTCGCATACGCCCCGCACGCGGGACTGATGAGGGGATAAGCGTTTGCTGCTGCATGTGGGGTAGCGAGGACGGCCGAGGCGCCCGTTGTTCACCACGGCGGCGCCACGTTCGCGCAGCGCCCAGGACTCGGCGTGCCTCCGCCGGCCTCTTCCGGGTGACACACCGAAGCGCGTTCGCGGGGAGACCCCGGCGAGGGCCATGGCCGTCGAGACCGGCCTGTGCGCGCACCGCTCAGGGGTCCCGCAGAGGGTCCTGAAGCGTGCCGACGATGACGTCGTGGACGTGGGTCAGGTGGTGCCGACCCGCGAAGCCACCGGCGCCGGGCCCCGAGGCCGCCACCGGGACGTCGCGGTCGGTGTGGCCGGTGGTGCTCCAGGCGACGCGAAACGTCCCGCCGTCCGGCATGGACAACCTGGCCTCGCCTCCGGTCCCGCCTCCGGCATCCGGCAGTACCCGGAGGCCACCGGTCTCGTGGTCGGCGGTCACCACCACGAGCGTGTCGCCTGAGCGCGCGGCGAACGCCAGCGCCTCGGCCACCGCCGCGTCGAGACCGAGCACGCTGTCGACCGTCGCGACCACGTCGTTGTCGTGGCTCGCCCAGTCGATCTGCCCGGCCTCGACCACGAGCACGAAGCCGTCCGGATCCTTCGCCAGCACCGCCAGTGCGGTGGCGGTCATCGACGCCAGCGACGGCGCGAAGGGGCGGGCCATGCCCCCGTCGGCGAACAGCCCGAGCAGGCGACCTGTCGCGGACGGGTCGCCCTCTTCCAGGGCCTCCGCGTCGCAGGCGAGCCTGTAGCCGTCGGCGATCGCCTCCACGACCAGGTCGCGACCGTCCGCGCGGGTGCCGTCCCCGGGATGGCATCCCGGCACGCCGCGCGGCCGGAAGGCCGCCTCGCCCCCGCCGAGCAGCACCTCCGGACGCAGCGCGAGCATCTGCGCGGCGATCACCGCGTGCTGCTTGCGGTCGGGCACATGGGCGGCGAACGCGGCGGGGGTCGCGTGGGTGAGCTGGGTCGTGGTGACCAGCCCGATGGCCTTGCCGAGCGCGCGCGCCTTCTCCAGCACGGTCCGCAGCGGGGTCCCGTCCGGATCCATGCCGACCGATCGGTTGCGCGTGCGCACACCGGTCGCCATGGCCGTCGCTGCGGCCGCGGAGTCGGTCACCGCCTCGTCCGACGACGCCGTCGCCAGCCGCCCGTGCACCGCCATGCCGTCGATCGCCAGGCGCCCGCCGGGGCCCACTGCATGCAGGCGTGCGGCATCGAGATGCGCCGTCCCGAGGCCGTCTCCGATGAGCAGGATCGCGCTCTTCGCCCGCTCGGCGGTGGCCGCGGTCGCCGTGCCGAGAAGCAGGAGCAGCAGCGCCAGGCGCAGCCGACAGCTCACGTTCAGGCGCACAGGTTCCGCAACCGCCGGTGCAGCGGCCCGCCGGGCGTGGCCAGGGCGTCGAGTACCGTGAAGTGGTTGGCACCGGCGACGACGTGCGGACCGCTGGCGCCCGGCCAGCTCGTGGCCATGATTTCCGCCTGACGGTGGAACTCGGCGCTTTCGTCGCCGCCGACCGCGACGGCGAGCCGGACGTCGACCCGTGCCGTGGCGAACAGCGGGCTCAGTTCACGCGCCGTCACCGCGTCGAGGCGCGCCTCGACGTTGATCGTCGTCCCGAGCAGCGGCGCGAGGTCGTAGAGGCCGCTGACCGCCAACCCGCCACGCAGCGCCGTACCGACCTCGGCGCACCCCTCGGCGGCCCAGTCGGTCGCCAGGAGCATCGCCACCAGGTGGCCGCCGGCCGAGTGGCCGGCGAGGTAGAGACGCCCGGGGTCGGCGCCGAACCCCGCCGCGTGCGCGTGCGTCCACGCGAGACCGCGACGCACCTGGGCGACGATCTCCGCGACGGTGACCCGTGGGCAGAGGCCGTAGTTGACCAGCACCACATCCAGGCCGAGTTCCTGCAGCGCCGGGACCAGGAAGGTGAAATCGGCCTTGTCCAGCGTCCGCCAGTAGCCGCCGTGGACGAAGTAGAGCAGCGGCCGCGGGGCGTCGCCCGGGGCCGAAAACCAGTCGAGCCGTTCGCCCGGGTCGGGGCCGTAGGCGAGGTCGATCCGGCACGGGAGCCGTGTGCGGACCGCGGACGACGCCTCGGCCCAGCGCGCGAGGATCGCCGGGTGTTCCGGGACCGCGCGGCGGGCGTTGTACTCCGCCTCGTAGTCGAGCGTCGCGTCGCTCACCGTGCCCCACCCCGGCCACGCACGCCCCACCCCGCACCGCGGCCATGCACGGGAGCAGGGCGCGTGCACCACCGTGGCGCA
>JBFIFF010000152.1:0-5573 GCA_041602955.1 Gammaproteobacteria bacterium
CTGCGCACGGCGGCGACGATGTCGCGGACGGCGCGCTCGACGGCGTCGTCGGCGACCCCCTCCCACGCGAGCAGCGCGTCGAGCGCGGCCCGGAACCCGGGGTGGCTGCTGTCCAGTCGGCGGATCGTAGGCACGTCCTGCTCCCGTTGGCCTCAGGCCGCGTCGCGCGCCGCGACGGCCGCGGCGAGCTGCCCGACCAGCGCCTTCAGGCGGTCGTGGTTGATCTTCATCGAGGCCTTGTTGACGACCAGCCGCGCGCTGATGGCACAGATCGTCTCGACCACCTCGAGGCCGTTCGCCTGGAGCGTCCCGCCGGTCGCGACGAGGTCGACGATCCGGTCTGCGAGGCCGACCAGCGGCGCCAGTTCCATCGAGCCGTAGAGCTTGATGATCTCGACCTGCTCGCCGCGCGCGGCGTAGTGGCGGCGGGTGGCAGCGACGTACTTGGTGGCGATGCGCAGGCGTCCGGCGGGCAGGCGCTGGCCGACCGGGGCGGCGACCATCAGTCGGCAGCGGGCGATGCCCAGGTCGAGCGGCTCGTAGAGACCGGCGCCGCCGTGCTCGAGCAGCACGTCCTTGCCGGCGACGCCGAGGTCGGCGGCGCCGTGCTCGACGAAGGTCGGCACGTCGCTGGCGCGGATCACCAGCAGGCGCACGTCGTCGCGCTCGGTGCGCAGGATCAGCTTGCGACTCGACGGGTCGTCCGTGGGGCGGATGCCCGCCGCCACCAGAAGGGGCAGGGTCTCGTCGAGGATGCGGCCCTTGGACAGGGCCAGCGTCAGCGGGACCGCCACGACGACCGGCTCACCCTGGCACGCGGCGGATCTGCGCACCGAGCTGGGCCAGCTTCTCCTCGATGCACTCGTAGCCACGGTCGATGTGGTAGATACGGTCGACGGTGGTCTCGCCGTCGGCCACCAGGCCGGCCAGCACCAGGCTGGCCGAGGCGCGCAGGTCGGTGGCCATCACCGGCGCCCCGGTCAGGCGCGGGATGCCCTTGATGATCGCCGAGTTCCCCTCGAGGTGGATGCTCGCCCCCATGCGCTGCATCTCGAGCACGTGCATGAAACGGTTCTCGAACACCGTCTCGGTGATGGTGCCGACGCCGTCGGCGACCGCGTTCAGGGCGGTGAACTGGGCCTGCATGTCGGTCGGGAACGCGGGGTACGGGGCGGTGCTGATGTTGACCGCGCGCGGCCGTGCACCGTGCATGTCGAGCTCGATCCAGTCGTCGCCGTGGCTCAGGCTCGCCCCCGCCTCGGCGAGCTTGTGGGTGACCGAGTGCAGCAGGTCGGGCTGGGTGTCCTTGACCCGCACCCGGCCGCCGGTCATCGCCGCCGCGACGAGGTAGGTGCCGGTCTCGATGCGGTCGGGGAGCACGGCGTAACGGGTGCCGCTGAGGCTCTCGACGCCGTCGATGGTGATGACGTCGGTCCCCGCACCGCGGATCTGCGCCCCCATCTGGTTGAGGCAGCGCGCCAGGTCGACCACCTCCGGCTCCCGCGCGGCGTTCTCGATCACCGTGCGGCCATCGGCCAGCGTGGCCGCCATCATCAGGTTCTCGGTGCCGGTGACCGTAATGGTGTCCATGACCAGCTCGGCGCCATGCAGCCGACCGGCACGGGCGCGGATGTAGCCGTTGTCGACGCCGATCTCGGCGCCCATCGCGGCCAGCCCCTGCAGGTGCAGGTTGACCGGGCGGGTGCCGATGGCACAGCCGCCGGGCAACGAGACGTCGGCACGGCCGAAGCGTGCCAGCAGCGGGCCGAGCACCAGGATCGACGCGCGCATGGTCTTGACCAGTTCGTAGGGCGCGTAGAACTCGTCGATGGTGGAGACGTCGACCTCGATGTTGAGCTTCTCGTCGACGGTCAGGCTCACGCCCATGCGCCCGAGCAGCTCCATGGTCGTGGTGATGTCGTGCAGGTGCGGGACGTTGCACACCGTCACCGGGTCTTCGGCGAGCAGGGTCGCGGCCAGGATCGGCAGCGCCGCGTTCTTCGCGCCCGAGATGCGCACCTCGCCGTTGAGCGGCGCGCCGCCGTTGATGATCAGCTTGTCCATCGCATGGCCCAGGCGGGCGCGCGGGCGCCCGGAAAACGGGTCAGTCTACCCGATCGCGCCACGCCGGCCCAGCACGGGCTCAGGCCGGTCCCAGGGCAAGGACCTCGTCGACGCCGCAGACGTCGGCGATCGCGCGCAGCGGCGCGGGGACGTTGCGGAAATCGAGCCGGCACCCCGCCCGGGTCGCGACGCGCTGCCACTCCACCAGCAGCGCCAGGGCGCCCGAGTCGGCATGGCTCACGGCGGCGAGGTCGACGGTCACGCCGTCACGACCGGCGAACAGCTCCGGGCCGAGCCCGGCGAGCCGCGCGACGCTGCCCAGGTCGAGCCGTCCGGAGAGCGCCACGCCCCCGTCCGCGGCCTGTTCGGCGCGCGCCTCAGCCGGCGCGGGCACTGGCGTTGCCCTTGCGGATGTTCTCGATCAGGCCGTCGATGCCGACCTTGCGGATCTCGTTGTTGAAGGTGTTGCGGTAGTTGACCAGCAGGCTCAGGCCGTCGATGGTCACGTCGTACACCTTCCACCCCTCCGCCTGGCGCTCCATCCGGTACTCGATCGGGATGCCCAGCCCGCCGGGCTGCTCGATCTCGCTGCTCACCGTGACCTCGATGTCGCCGGCCTTGGACTTGAGCGGCGCGAAGGTGATGCGCTCCTCGGTGTACTCCAGCAACGCGGTGGCGTAGGTGCGCACGAGCAGGTTCTTGAACTCCTCGACGAACGCCTCCTGTTGACCGGGGCTGGCCTTGCGCCAGTGCTTGCCGAGCACCGAGCGGGACATGGAGACGAAGTCGAAGTGCGGCAGCACGATGTCGATGATGTAGGTGTCGACCAGCCGCGGGTTGGCGTCGAGCGCGGCGCGCTCATCGCGGATCTTGGCAAGGATCCGGTCCGTGGTGGCGATGACCAGTTCGCGCGGGTCGTCGCCGGTCGTGGCGGCGGCCGGCGATGCCAGCAGCAGCGCACCGAGCAGTGGCAGCAGGTGACGCAGATGTTTCATTCGTACCCCCCGGCGACGCGCACCAGTTCGGCCACCTCGACGTTGTACTCGTTGATGGTGGTCAGGTAGTCGGTGTGGGCCAGCGCGTAGCTGCGGAACGCTTCGATGACGCGGTCCATGCGCTCGCTGCCGGCCTCGAAGTCGGCGTAGGCGGCGAGCATCCAGCGCCGCCCGGCGCGGCTCGCGTCGGCCATGACGTCGATGGCGCGACGCCCGGCCTGGACCCTGTTGTAGCGCTCGGCGACCTCGAACGGGATGCCGATGTGGGCGAACGACTGCTTCTCGACCAGGGCGTTGAGCTCGGCCTCGGCCTGGGCGATGCGCGCACTCTGCACGCCGCCGGCCCAGTGCCACTGCATGCCGATCAGCGGCGTCGCCCCGGCGTGGTTGAACGGGTCGTGGATCTGCGGGTTGTCGAGGCGGTCGCGCTCCGAGGCGTAGGCCGCGGAGCCGACGATGCCGACGTAGACGTTGGGCAGCTGCTCGGCCTTCTTGGCTTCGACCAGGGCGCGCCGCGCGCGCAGGCCGGCCTCGAGCTGCGCCACCTCGGCGCGGGCGCCGAGCGCCTGCTGCTGCCACTCGGCCAGCGAGCGTTCGGGGCTGGGCAGCGGCACCGGGCGGATGTGGCGGTCGGCCACCTCGAGCGGCTCGGGCTCGGCGATGCCGGTGAGCAGGCGCAGGCCGGCGAGCGCCGTGGCCTCGATCGCCTCGGCCTGGGCGAGCCCCTTGCGCAGGAGACCGGCGCCGGTCTGCAGGGCGTAGAGGTCGGACAGGCGGAAGCCGGCCCGCTGCTCCCCGATGGCTGTCTCCATCTGCTCCTTGGCCTTGAGCACCCGCCGCAGCAGGTCGTCGAGGAGATCGCGCGAGTCGCGCGCGGTCAGGTAGCCGAAGTAGGCGCGGGTCACCTGCATGCGGGTCTGGATACGCCGCAGGCGCACGTCGCCGCGCTTGACGTCGACGTTGCCCTGCGCCGCCTCGGTGTAGTTCTCGACCTTGCCGAAGGTCAGCAAGGGCTTGATCAGCTTGAATTTCAGGTCGGCCCACGGCGACAGGCCGTCGAGTTCGTCGCCGTGGGTGGCGACCCGGCACGGCAGGCTGGCGCAGCTGTTGCGCCCGTCGCTGAAGAAGCCGTCGGCCTCCGGGGCAATGGCCAGGAACACGTTGAGGTCGAGGAAGGCGTCGTCGCTGCCGGTCGCCTCCTGCAGCAGCGCCCGGGCCGCATCGACCAGGTACTCGCTCTCGACGATGCGCGGGTCGGCCTCCAGCGCGTGGGCGACCGCCCCCTCGAGATCGACGGTGACCGCCACGGCAGGTGCGGCCAGGGAGAGCGCGATCGCGGCCGCGGTCAGTTGCTTGTGCATGATTCGGAGATCCTAACTACTCGGATGGGCCCTCGGCCGCCTTGCTGAACAGGAACTGCCCCACCACCTGCTCGAGTACCAGCGCCGACTGGGTGATTCTAATCTCGTCCCCGGATCCGAGGTAGCGCTCGTCGCCCCCGGGCTCGAGGCCTACGTACTGCTCGCCGAGCAGTCCGGCGGTGAAGATGCTGGCGCTGGTGTCGCGCGGCAGGCGGTCGAAGCGCGGCTCGATCGCCAGGCGCACCACGGCCTCGTAGCGCTCGCTGTCGTAGTCGATCGCCGCCACCCGCCCCACGCGCACCCCACCGGCGGTCACCGGCGCACGCACCTTGAGCCCGCCGATGTTGTCGAAGCGTGCCACGATCTCGTAGCCGTCGGCCTGGTTGAAGGCGCTGAGGTTGCTGACCTTCATCGCCAGCACGAACAGGGCGCCCAGCCCGGCCGCCACGAACAGCCCGACGCCGATCTCCAGTGCGCGTGTCGTGTTCATCTTTCGCTCACTCCCCGAACATCAACGCCGTCAGGACGAAATCGAGCCCCAGCACCGCGAGCGCGGTGTGCACCACGGTGCGCGTCGTGGCCCGGCTGACCCCCTCCGCGGTCGGCGGGGCGTCGTAGCCCTCGAACACCGCGATCCAGGTGGCGACGAAGCCGAACACGACGCTCTTGATCACGCCATTGTATACGTCCTCGTGCAGGTCCACCTTGGCCTGCATCTGCGACCAGAAGGCGCCGTCGTCAACACCGAGCAGGCCGACGCCAACGAAATAGCCGCCGAACACCCCCACCGCGCTGAAGATCGCGGCCAGCAGCGGCATCGCCAGGAAGCCGGCGAGGAAGCGCGGCGCGACGACTCGCTGCAGCGGATCGACCGCCATCATCTCCATGCCCGCAAGCTGCTCGGTGGCCTTCATCAGGCCGATCTCGGCGGTCAGCGCCGAGCCGGCACGCCCGGCGAACAGCAACGCCGAGACCACAGGGCCGAGCTCGCGCACCAGCGACAGCGCGACGACCACGCCGAGCGACTCCTCGGCGCCGAAGTCGACCAGGGTGTTGTAGCCCTGCAGCCCCAGCACCATGCCCACGAACAGCCCGGAAACCACGATGATGATCAGCGAGAGCACGCCGACCGAATAGATCTGCCGGACCAGCA
>JBFIFF010000153.1:0-5570 GCA_041602955.1 Gammaproteobacteria bacterium
ACTGTCGGGGTTCTTCGGCCGGGTGATTGCCGGAGACGAACTGCCGGAGAAGAAGCCGCACCCGCTGCCAATCCACAGCATCTGCGAATCACTCGGGGTGGCCGAGCGCGATGCCGTCCTGGTCGGCGACTCGATCAACGACATCCAGGCGGCACGGGCCGCCGGCATGCCGGTCATCTGCGTCAGCTACGGTTACAATCACGGCCGCGACATCCGTCTCGCCGCCCCCGACGCGGTGATCGACGCGCTGGCCGAGCTCGAGCAGCTGATCGACACAGACCGCTGACCATGGACATCACCCGGACGATTCCCGCGGACCACGGCTGGCGATGGCGCGCCTGATCGCGTCGTCGTCCCCGTTCCCGAGTCGCTGCCGGAGTGATGTTCCATGAAGCCTGAAGAGTTCGACCGTCTCGCTGCCGCCGGCTACAACCGGATCCCGGTGGTGCGCGAGGTCCTCGCCGACCTCGACACCCCCCTCAGCACCTACCTCAAGCTCGCCGACGGCCCCTACTCGTACCTGTTCGAGTCGGTGCAGGGCGGCGAGCAGTGGGGGCGCTACTCGATCATCGGCCTGCCGTGCCGGACGCGGGTCAAGATCAGCGGCCACCGGGTGACCCTGGAGCGTGACGGGCAGCCGCCGCAGGTCACCGAGGAGGCCGACCCGCTGGCGTGGGTCGAGGCGTTCGGTCGCCAGCACCGCGTGCCGCAACTCGAGCACCTGCCGCGCTTCACCGGCGGGCTGGTCGGCTACTTCGGTTACGACACCATCGGCTACGTCGAGCCGAAGCTGGCCGGCGACGCCGGGCCCGACCCGCTCGGCACCCCCGACATCCTGCTGATGCTCTCCGACGAGGTGGTCGTGTTCGACAACCTCAGCGGCAAGCTGCTGTTGATCGTCCACGCCGACCCGGCCGAGTACGATGCCCTTGCACGCGCCGAGCGACGCATCGACCGGCTGGTGCGCCACCTGCGCGGCCTCGCCCCGACCTACCGCCACCGTGGTGGCGCGCAGAAGGTCGGCGAGGACGACTTCACCTCCGGCTTCACCCAGCAGGGGTTCGAGGCGGCGGTGCGCCGGGTCAAGGAGTACATCGCAGCCGGCGACGTCATGCAGGTGGTGCTGTCGCAGCGGCTGTCGATCCCCTTCGCACACGCACCGCTCGACCTGTACCGCGCGCTGCGTATGCTCAACCCGTCGCCGTACATGTTCTTCCTCAACCTCGACGACTTCCACGTCGTCGGCTCCTCGCCGGAAATCCTGACCCGGCTCGAAGAGGGCGAGGTGACGGTGCGCCCTATCGCCGGCACCCGACCGCGTGGCCACGACGCGGCCGAGGACGCGGCGCTCGAGGCCGAGTTGCTGGCCGACGAGAAGGAGCGCGCCGAACACCTGATGCTGATCGACCTCGGGCGCAACGACGTCGGCCGGGTGGCCGAGATCGGCACGGTCGAGGTGCGCGAGCAGATGGTGATCGAGCGCTACTCCCACGTGATGCACATCGTCTCGATGGTCAGCGGACGGATTCGCCCGGACACCTCGGCGCTCGACGCGCTGCGCGCGACCTTCCCGGCCGGCACCGTCTCCGGCGCGCCGAAGATCCGCGCCATGGAGATCATCCGCGAACTCGAGCCGGTCAAGCGCGGCGTCTACGCCGGCGCGGTGGGCTACATCGGCTGGAACGGCAACATGGACACCGCGATCGCCATCCGCACCGCGGTGATCAAGGACGACGTGCTGCACATCCAGGCCGGCGCGGGCATCGTCCACGACTCCGACCCGACCCGCGAGTGGGAGGAGACGATGAACAAGGGGCGCGCGGTGTTCCGTGCCGTCGCCATGGTCGAGGGCGGCCTCGACGATCTCACGGGCTGACCGTCATGTTGGTCATGATCGACAACTACGACTCGTTCACCTGGAACCTGGTGCAGTACCTCGGCGAGCTCGGCGCCGAGGTCGAGGTGTTCCGCAACGACGCGATCACGCCCGAGGCGATCGCCGCGCTGCAGCCCGACCACCTGGTGATCTCGCCCGGGCCGTGCACGCCCAACGAGGCGGGCATATCGCTCGACGCGATCCGTCACTTCGCCGGCCGGGTGCCGATCCTCGGCGTGTGCCTCGGCCACCAGTGCATCGGCCAGCTCTTCGGCGGCGTCGTGGTGCGCGCGCCGCGCATCATGCACGGCAAGCTCTCGGCGGTGCGGCACACCGGCCGGGGCGTGTTCCGCGACCTGCCCGACCCGCTGCAGGCGACGCGCTACCATTCGCTGGTGATCGAGCCCGACAGCTGCCCGGACGTGCTCGAGGTGACCGCCTGGACCGAGAACCCCGACGGCAGCCGCGAGGCGATCATGGGCGTGCGTCACCGCGAGCTGGCGATCGAGGGCGTGCAGTTCCACCCCGAGTCGGTCCTCAGCGAGGCGGGGCATGCGCTGCTGAAGAATTTCCTTGCCGCCCCGCCGGCCTGAACCGGAGAGACGAACCATGGACATGCAGACCGCGATCCGCGCCGTGACCGAGCGGCGCGACCTCGACGCCGCGCAGATGACCGACGTGATGCGCCTGATCATGGGTGGCGACGCCACCCCGGCGCAGATCGGCGGCTTCCTGATCGGCCTGCGCATGAAGGGCGAGACGGTCGAGGAGATCGCCGCGGCGGCGGCGGTGATGCGTGAGCTCGCCACCCGCGTGGAGGTCGACCAGCCGCACCTGGTCGACATCGTCGGCACGGGCGGCGACGGCATCGGCACCTTCAACGTCTCGACCGCGAGCGCGATGGTGGTCGCCGCCGCGGGCGGGCGCGTGGCCAAGCACGGCAACCGCTCGATCTCGAGCAGTTCCGGCAGTGCCGACCTGCTCGAAGCGGCCGGGGTGCGCCTCGACCTGACCCCGCAGCAGGTCGCGGCATGTGTCGCCGAGGTCGGGGTCGGCTTCATGTTCGCCCCGCGCCACCACGGGGCGATGCGGCACGCGGTCGCGCCGCGACGCGAGATGGCGGTGCGCACCATCTTCAACGTGCTCGGCCCGCTGACCAACCCGGCCGGCGCACCGAACCTGCTGATCGGCGTCTACGATCTGGCCTGGGTCGAGCCGCTCGCCCGGGTGATGCAGCGCCTCGGCGCGGCGCACGTCCTGGTGGTCCACTCGGAGGACGGTCTCGACGAGATCAGCATTGGCGCCCCGACGCGGGTGGCCGAGCTCAAGGACGGCGAGGTGACGACCTACGCCATCGACCCTGCCGCGCTGGGTGTCAAGCCGACCGCGGTCACGCAGCTCAGGGTGGCCGACGCCGCCGCGAGCCTCGCCGTGGTGCGGCGCGTGCTGGGCGGCGAGGCGGGTCCGGCGAGCGACATCGTCGCCCTCAACGCCGGTGCCGCGCTCTATGCCGCCGGCCTGGCCGACGGCCTCGAAGGGGGCGTCGCCCGGGCGCGCGAGGTGCTCGCCTCAGGGGCCGGGCTCGAGCGCCTCGAGCGGCTCGCCGCGTTCACCGCCGCACTGCCCCCGGCCGAGGAATGAGCCGCGTCCCGGACGTCCTCGAGCGCATCCTCGCCCGCAAGGCCGAGGAGGTGACCGAGCGCGCCGCGGTTCTGCCGCTGGAGGCTCTGCGCGAGGCCGCGGCGGACGCCGGACCGGTGCGCGGTTTCCGCGTCGCCCTCGCCGAGCGCATCGCGCGCGGCAGGCCCGCGGTGATCGCCGAGGCCAAGCGCGCCTCGCCGAGCAAGGGGTTGATCCGCGCCGATTTCGACCCTTCGGAGATCGCCACCGCCTACGCGCGCGGCGGTGCCGCCTGCCTCTCGGTACTGACCGACGTCGACTTCTTCCAGGGTGCCGACAGCTACCTGCGGCAGGCGCGGGCGGCGTGCGTGCTGCCGGTGCTGCGCAAGGACTTCACCGTCGACCCCTACCAGGTCTGGGAGGCGCGCGTCCTCGGCGCCGACGCCGTGCTGCTGATCGTCGCCGCGCTCGATGACGCGCGGCTGGCCGCGCTCAACGACTGCGCCGCCGAGGCGGGCCTCGACGTGCTCGTCGAGGTGCACGACGCCGCCGAGCTCGAGCGCGCGCTGCGCCTGCAGCCGGCGCTGCTCGGCATCAACAACCGCAACCTGCGCACCTTCGAGACCCGGCTCGAGACCACCCTGGAACTGCGCGACCGGGTGCCCGGCGGCACGCTGCTGGTGACCGAGAGCGGCATCCACACCCGCGATGACGTGGCCCGCATGCGCGCCGCCGGCGTGCACGCGTTCCTGGTCGGCGAGGCGTTCATGCGTGCCGCCGACCCCGGGGCGCGGCTCGCTGAGCTGTTCGGCGCCGCGACCGGCCCGTCCCCGTAGCATCGCCCCCCCTGGCCACGACCCCGCCCGCGGCGCGTCGGATCGGGGCCAGCTGACCCCTAGCGGGAGCCGTAGACGACGATCGTCTTGCCGTGGGCCTCGAGCAGGCCCTTGTGCTCCATCTCCTTGAGCACCCGCCCGACCATCTCGCGCGAGCAGCCTACGATGCGTCCGAGTTCCTGGCGGGTGACGCGGACCTGCATGCCATCGGGGTGGGTCATGGCGTCGGGCTGGGTGGTCAGGTCGAGCAGCGCGCGGGCCACGCGCCCGGCGACGTCGAGGAAGGCGAGGTCGCCGACCTTGTGGCTGGTGACGCGCAGGCGCAGCGCCATCTGCGAGGCGAGCAGGAACAGGATCTCGGGATCCTCGCGGGTCAGCTGGCGGAAGCGGGGGTAGGTGATCTCGGCGAGTTCGCACGCGGTACGGGTGCGCACCCAGGCGCTGCGCAATCCGTCGGTGTGGAACAACCCCATCTCGCCGAAGAAGTCACCCGGGTTGAGGTAGGCGAGGACGATCTCGCGCCCTCCGTCGTCCTCGCGCAGCACGGCGACCGAGCCGGAGAGGATGTAGTAGAGGGCGTCGGAGCGGTCCCCCTGGTAGAGGATGGTGGCCTTCGACGGGTAGCGACGGCGGTGGCAGCGGGCAAGGAAGCGCTCCAGCGAGCCCTCGGCCGGCGTGGGATCGGGGGTGTCCATCGGTGACCAGTCTAGGGCACGTCCGGAAGCGGTGTCGAACGTGCTAGGCTGTGCGGCCGCGGGTCGGAGAGCGACATGAAGGCAACCATCAAGTGGACCGGGGGGGCGCGTTTCGAGGGCACGGCCGGAAGCGGCCACACCGTGGTCATGGACGGCCCGCCCGAGGCGGGGGGTGCCAACCAGGGCTGTCGGCCCATGGAGATGCTGCTGCTCGGCCTCGGCGGATGCACTGCCTTCGACGTCGTGGCGATCCTCAGGAAGGCACGCCAGCCGGTCAGCGGCTGCGTGGTCGAGGTCGAGGCCGAGCGCGCCGACACCCCGCCCAAGGTCTTCACCCGCATCCATCTCCACTACCGGGTCGCTGGCGACGGCCTGGCGCCGAAGCAGGTCGAGCGCGCGGTCACGCTCTCCAAGGAGAAGTACTGCTCGGCGTCGATCATGCTGGCCAAGAGCGCCGAGGTCACCCACCATGTGACCATCGAGGCGGCGGAGTCTGCGGCCACGCCGTGATCCGACACATCTTCTGCATCAGAAAATTTTATA
>JBFIFF010000154.1:0-5560 GCA_041602955.1 Gammaproteobacteria bacterium
AGGCGCGGATCGCCTCGCGGGCGTCGGGGGCGAACTCCAGCGTGGGGCGGTTCAGGCGTTGGCAGGTCTTGACCAGCAGGAAGTCGGCGAGGGCGTCGATGTCGGCACCGCGCTCGCGCAGCGGTGGCAGCACGATCTCCATGACCTGCAGCCGGAAGTAGAGGTCCTCGCGGAACTGCTGAACGTCGACCAGCTGGCGCAGGTCGCGGTGGGTCGCGGCGACCAGGCGGATGTCGACATGGCGGTCGTGATCGGCGCCGACTCGGCGGATCTCTCCCTGCTGCAGCACGCGCAACAGCCGCGCCTGGGTCGCCAACGACAACTCGCCGATCTCGTCGAGGAACAGCGTGCCGCCGTCGGCCATCTCGATCAGGCCCTGGCGCGCCTCGACCGCGCCGGTGAACGCCCCCTTCTCGTGACCGAACAGCTCCGACTCGATCAGCCCCTCGGGGATCGCTGCGCAGTTGACGGTGATGATCGGCGCGTCGCGGCGCTGGCTGTTCTCGTGCACCGCGCGCGCTGCCAGTTCCTTGCCAGTGCCCGACTCGCCGAGGATCAGCACCGTGGTGTTGGTCGGGGAGACGCGGCGGATGCGCTCGAACGCCTCGCACATCGCCGGGCAGTCGCCGACCATGCCGGTCACCGGGTAGCTGCGCTCGAGGTCGGACTTGAGGGCGTCCTTCTGCCGTTCGAGACGGCTGCGCGCGAGGGTGCGCTCGACCAGCAGCAGCAGTTCGTCGTGGTCGAACGGCTTGGCGATGTAGTCGACCGCGCCGAGCTTCATCGACTCCACCGCGGAGCGGACGCTGGCGTAGCTGGTCATCACCAGCACCGGGATTCCCTGTGCCAGGGGGATGACGTCGGTGCCGGGCGCGCCGGGCAGGCGCAGGTCGGCGATGGCCAGGTCGAACTCCCGCTGCTCGAGCAGCGGTGCGGCCTCGTCGACGCTGCTCGCCTCTTCGGTGTGGTAGCCGTTGCGCTCCAGCAGGCGGCACAGCGCCCCGCGGATCACCTGCTCGTCCTCGATGACCAGGATGCGGTTCACGTGCCGGTCTCCTCGCTGGCGGGTGGTCGGTCGGCGTCGGCTGTGGCCAGTGCCGGCAGGTCGATGCGCATGCGCGTGCCACGGCCCACGCCGCTGTCGACGGTGATCGTTCCCTCGTGGTCCTGGACGATGCTGTAGACCAGCGCCAGGCCCAGGCCGGTGCCCTCGCCCGGCTCGCGGGTGGTGAAGAAGGGTTCGAAGATCCGTTCACGCACGTCGCTCGGCATGCCGCAGCCCTGGTCCCGGATCTCGACCTCGATCCGGTCACCACGCCGCGTTGCGCGGACCTCGACGGTATCCCCCGGGCTGGAGGCATGGCAGGCGTTGGTCAGCAGGTTGACGAACACCTGCACCAGGCGCTGGCGGTCGCCGAGCAGGCGCAGTTCGGGGTCGCACTCGTTGAGGCACTCGACCTGGCGCCCGCTGTGGCTCAGGCGCACCAGGCGGATCGCCTCGTCGACGCTGTCGCGCAGCACCATCTGCACGCGCACGCCGCGCGCCAGCTGGCCGCTGTGGCTGAAGCTGACCAGTGACTGCACGATCTCGGTGATGCGCCGCGTCTGCTCGAGGATCGCCGCGACGCTCTCGCGTACCAGTTCCGGCTCGCTCTCCTCGCGCAGGTTCTGCGCCAGGCAGGCGATGCCGGTGACCGGGTTGCCGATCTCGTGGGCGACACCGGCGGCGAGGCGGCCGATCGAGGCGAGGCGTTCGCTGTGCGCGAGTTCCGCCTCGAGCGTGCTGATGTCGGTCAGGTCCTCGAGCAGGATGACCATGCCGCCGGTGCCGAGGTCGCCGGCCACGCTGCGTTCGTCGCTCGCGGCTGCCAGCGCCGCACGGTGCAGGTTGAAGCTGCGCAGGCGACCATCGATCATCAGCTGGCGCTTGTGCACGTGCAGGTCCTCGGTGGCGCTGAACTCGACCAGGAGGCTGGCCCACGGCTCGGGCAGCTCGGCCAGCGGCGTGCCCACCGCGCTGGCGCGGGTGATCCCGGAGGTCAGTTCCATGGCCAGGTTCCAGATCACCACCTCGTTGGCCGGCCCGACCGAGCAGACGCCGATCGGCAGGTCGTGCAGCACCTGGCGGTGGTACCGGCGCAGGGCGTCGAGCTCGACGGCGAGGCCGCGCAGCTGGCTGCGCGAGCGTTCGAGCCGCTCCTCGATGAAACGCATGCTGTCGCCCAGCGCGGTCTGCTCCTGCGGGTTCAGGCGCAGCCGGGTGTCGACGATCATGCGTGCCATCTGCGGTCCCATCAGGCCGGAGAGGTTGCGCTCGATGCGGTCGCGCAGGCGACGCAGCTGGTTGGGCCGCACCTCGTCGCTGGCCATGTCGAGGTCCTCGAGGGCCTGGCGCACCTCGTGGTCGGCGGCCTTGGCCCCCATCACCTGGGCCAGCTGTTGGCGAAACTGTCCGGTGCTCACCGCGGTCACCACGCCACGCGGCGGCGCCATGCTCTCGAGCACGCAGGCGTAGGCGGCCTCGCGCTCCTCCTCGTCCGGGCGCGAGAGCAACGAGAAGACCACGAAGAGCAGGCCGTTGACCGCCAGCGACCAGAAGGTCGCGTACTGCCACTTGTCCTGCCCGGCCGGGTCGACGATCTGCAGCACCTCGGGGCCGACCGCGAAGGCCCCGGCGCGCTGCAGCAGCGGGACCAGCAGCGTGCCGGCCCAGATCACCGCACCGGCGCCGAGTCCGGCGAGGAAACCGAGCCGGGTCGCACGCGGCCAGTAGAGCAGGCCGAACACGCCGGGGAGGAACTGCGCGACGGCGACGAACGAGATCAGCCCGAGTTCGACCAGCCCGCGGTTGTGCTGCAGCACCAGGTAGAAGATGAAGCCGGCGAAGATGATCAGGCCGATCAGCAGGCGACGGCCCCACAGCAGCCAGCGGTAGACGTCAAGCTTCGGATCGGGGTAGGTCAGCGGCAGCAGGAGGTGGTTCAGGCACATCGACGACAGGGCCAGCGTGGTCACGATCATCATCGCGGAGGCCGAGGAGATGCCGCCGATGTAGGCCAGCAGCGGCAGCCACGCGCCGCCGCCGTCGAGGGTGATGCCGAGCACGTAGTAGTCCGCCACCACCGGGGTGCCGCTCGCCTGGCCGGCCCACAGGATCAGCGGAATCGGCAGGTTGAGCAGCAGCAGGAACAGCGGGAAACCCCACGACGCGACGGGCAGCGCACGCGGTACCAGGTTCTCGGTGAAGCTCATGTGAAACTGGCGCGGCAGCAGGAAGGCCGCGGCGAAGGAGAGCAGCAGGTAGGTCGCCCACGGCCCCTCCGTGACCGGCCGGTAGAGGGCGTCGAGCGCCTCGGGATGGTGCTCCAGCCAGCGCTCGAGGCCGTCCGCGCCATCGAGTACCCCGAAGTAGGCGAACAACCCGACCGACAGCAGTGCGACCAGCTTGACCAGGGACTCGAAGGCGATTGCCAGCACCAGCCCCTCGTGCTTCTCGCGCGGGGAGATGTGGCGTGCGCCGAAGAGGATCGCGAACACGGTCAGGCAGATGCAGAAACCGAGCGCCAGGGTGGATGGGGCGGCCTCCTGCGTCAGCACGCCGATCGACTCGGTGACCGCCTGGATCTGCAGGGCGATGTAGGGCAGGGTGCCTGCGAGCATGAACAGCGTCACCAGCACCCCGGCGAACTGGCTGCGGTAGCGGAACGCGAACATGTCGGCGAGGGAGGTGAGCTGGTAGCGCCGGGTCAGGCGCAGCACCGGCACCAGCAGCACCGGGGTGAGCAGGAAGGCGAGGGTGACGCCGAAATAGACGGTCAGGAAGTTGTAGCCCTGGTCGCGCGCGAAGCCGACGCTGCCGTAGAAGCTCCAGGAGGTGGCGTAGACCCCGAGTGAGAGCACGTAGGTCAGCGGGTGACGGGTGACCGACGGCGGCACCCAGCCACGCTCGGCGGCGTAGGCGATCAGGAACAGCAGCAGCAGGTAGGCGACCCCGACCAGGAACAGGCCGGGCAGGTCAAACGTCATGACGCCTACCGCGCATCTGCAACCACGCCGCGAGCAGGATCAACAGCCCCCAGATCAGGTACGGGCTGTACCACGCGAGTCCCGCGGTGGCCCACCACGTGACGAACGGCGGCAGCACCAGGAACAGCGCGAACAGGAAGAGCAGGATGACGAGGTCGGATTGACGGCCTTTGTCGGAGGGGTCGCGCATGGACGAAAGCGTATCAGATGGCGTTACATTTCGTAACGTGCCGGCGCGGGGGCGGTGCGTCCACGCGGCATGCGCATCGGGTCCCAGTGGTCGATGGCCCAGCGCCACAGGCCGTCGAGCGGTTCCCCGCGCAACCCGGGCGGAGGCTGCTGGCCGAGGAAGGCGAGGGCGTCGCACAGGCCGGGCCGTGGGTCGCCGCCGTCGAGCGCGCGCGCGCCGGTCTGCTTGCTGAGCTTTGCTGCGTCGTGGCCCACCGCCAGCGGGTGGTGGAGGTAGGTCGGCGTCGGCAGTCCGAGCCGTGACTGCAGCAGCAGCTGTGCCGGGGTGAGGTCGAGCAGGTCGGCACCGCGCACCACCTCGGTGACGCCCTGGGCCGCGTCGTCGACCACCACCGCGAGCTGGTAGGCGAACAGGCCGTCGGCACGGCGCAGCACGAAGTCGCCGAAGTCGCGGGCCAGGTCGATCCGCTGCGGCCCGTAATGGCCGTCGGTGAACCCGGGCCGAGCGCCGTCGGTGCGCAGGCGGATCGACAGCGGGACCCCGGGCCGGGGGGGTGCCGTGCGGCAGGTGCCCGGGTAGACAGGGCCGGCGAGGCCGTTGCGGGCGATCCGCGCCACGGCGCTGCGGCTGCAGCCGCACGGGTAGGTGTGGCCGGCGGCGGCGAGCCGGTCGAGAGCGTCGCGGTAGGCGTCGCCACGCGCGGACTGGTAGAGCACCGGCCCGTCCCAGGCGAAGCCGTGGTGCTCGAGGGCGGTGAGGATGGCCGCCGCCGCCCCGGGCACCTCGCGCGGCGGGTCGAGGTCCTCCATGCGCACCAGCCAGCGGGCACCGCGGCACCGCGCCTGGAGGTGGCTGGCCACGGCTGCGACCAGCGAGCCGAAGTGCAGCGGCCCGGTCGGTGAGGGCGCGAACCGGCCGCAGGGGGCCGGTTCGGTGTCGTTCGCGGACGGGGGCGCGGTGGCGGTCAACGCCGGGACGGGCCGCGGCGCGGCCCGTGAGGGGCGGTCAGGTGCGCATCTGGCGCTCGCGGATCTCGTCGAGCTCCTTGCACTCGATGCACAGCGTCGCGGTCGGCCGTGCTTCGAGGCGGCGGATGCCGATCTCGACGCCGCACGAGTCGCAGTAGCCGTAGTCGTGGGTCTCGATGCGGCGCGAGGCCTCGTCGATCTTGCGGATCAGCTTGCGCTCGCGGTCGCGGGTGCGCAGCTCCATGCTGAACTCCGACTCCTGGGTGGCGCGGTCGTTGGGGTCGGGGAAGTTGGCCGCGTCGTCCTGCATGTGGTGCACGGTGCGGTCGACCTCCTCCATGAGTTCGCGTTTCCAGGCGTCGAGGATCGCCAGGAA
>JBFIFF010000155.1:0-5541 GCA_041602955.1 Gammaproteobacteria bacterium
CACCCCGCAGCCCGGCGACCTCGAGGGACAGCTCGACGGCGTGCTGGTCGGCACGGACACCGCCGTGCGGGTCGCCGTCTCCGGCGTGGTCGGGGAAGGCGCGGCGGCGGGCGTGCCGCAGGCGGCGCCCCCCGCACCGTCTAGCGCGCCGAACGTGGCCCAGGCCGGCGCCACGCTGGAGGTCGCGGTGACCCTCGACCCCGCGCTGGGCGACCGCGTCGCGCCGGGCGACACGCTCTTCGTCTTCGCCCGCGCCGCGCAGGGGCCGCGCATGCCGCTGGCGATCGTGCGCCGCCAGGCCGGTGAACTGCCGCTGACCGTCACCCTCGATGACAGCCAGGCGATGGCGCCCAACTTCCGCCTCTCCGCCTTCCCGGAGGTCACGGTCGGGGCGCGGATCTCCAAGTCGGGCGACGCCACGCCACAGCCCGGCGACCTGCAGGGCGGCGTGGCCGGGGTGCGCGTCGGCCAGGACCGGCGCGTCGAGCTGACCATCTCCGAGGCGCTCTGACGCCTCCCTGCACCCCTTCCGGCTCGGCGACGCTGTGACGGCAGAGGTCTACCCCCTGCTGTATGCGGCCCACGTCGCCTGCGTGGGCCTGAGCCTTGCGCTGTTCGTGCTGCGCGGCTGGTGGCTGTGGCGCGGTTCGCCCTGGCGCCACTCGCCTTGGGCGCGCGTGATCCCGCACGTCAACGACACCCTGCTGCTGGCCGCCGGGATCGGCCTGGCACTGACCCTGCGCCAGTACCCGTTCGTCGCGCCGTGGCTGACCGCTAAGCTGGCCGGGCTGGTGCTGCACATCGGGCTCGGCCTGGTGGCGCTCAGGGGCTGGCTGCCCGGACGCGCGGCCGGCGTCGCCTGGATCGGCTGGGTGGCCTCGTTCGGCTACGTGGTCGGGGTCGCGCTCAGCCGCGACCCGTGGCTCGGGCTGGCGGGATGAACGGGGAGGGAAGTGGAGCGGGTGATGGGAATCGAACCCACGTTAGCAGCTTGGGAAGCTGCAGTTCTACCATTGAACTACACCCGCGGAGCGGTCTACGCACGTTCCCGGAGGACGCGTGGCGTCAGCACCGGGATCGGCATTTAAGCAGCGCCCACGCCCTTTGACAAGCGTGCGCCGGCGGCGTTTCAGAAGGGCGATAGGGTGCTCGGGGGGGTCAGCGGCGTCTTCATCTTGGGCTTGTCCGCGCGCGCGAGGGCGAAGAGCGAGAAGCTGCGCGTCGTCTCCAGCAGCTCGGTCAGGTGGACGTACGAGACCTCCTCGCCGAGGACCATCAGGACCTTGGTTCCGACATCGTAGATCGCGGCCGGGGCGAGCAGCGCCGACTGTCCCGGGTCGTCGAGGGGCGCGGTCAGCAGCATGCGGAAGTACTCGCCCCCGGCCCCGGTGCCCTCCACGGCACGGCCGCCGATCGCCACCGAGGTGCCGGTGATGTTGCGCACGCCGATGCTCAGGCCGCGTCCCGGAAGGAACTGCATCCAGCGGACCGAGCCGATGATCCACGGGTCGTCGTTGCTCTTGCGGTAACCGATGATCTCGCCGACGCGGATCTTCTCCTGCGGGTTGTCGCCGAGGGAGAGCGAGATGCCGCCCTCGCTGATGTCGAACTGCTGCCAGGAGGTGACCTGGAATTTCTGCCGGAACTGCTGATCGTAGTTCCGGGTGCGGTCGAGGGTGTCCTTGCGCGTCTCGAACACCGTGTCCCAGAGGTCGGCGCCGCCAAGGTCGGCGCCGCCGAACACCGAGCTGCGCGTGCCGAGCTGAGAACCCGTGTTGGTCGACCACTGCTCCTGGTGCTCGTTCATCAGGCCGAGGGTCATGCCGCCGCCGGTGCTGCCGCCGGCCACGTTCAGCTCGGTCCTCTCCGGCGTGAACTCGCCCTCTCCGCTGAGGAAGTGGTGCGCGGTCCCGAGCCCGACCATCACCTCGACCTGCTCGAACGCGTTGAGCCGGTCCGCGGCGCGTTCGCGGCGTGCCTCCCAGGCGCTCTTGAGGCGCATCAGCATGTCGCGGCGCATGCGCTGGATCAGCGACAGCCCCTTCTTCTCGGTGCGTCGTTTCTGCTCGAGGGTCTCGATCGGGATGCTGACCAGGGCGCTGGCGCCGCTGACGTCGATGCTGACCCCGTTGATCGGTTTGGCCGGCTTGTTGGCGGGGGCGTACATCGGTGGCCGGTCCTGGTCCGGGTCGATGTACAGGCAACCGGCGACCTGCTGACCACTCGGGATCGGGGCGAGCCTGCAGCCGTCGATCCAGTGGTCGATCTCGCCGAACAGGGTGTAGATCTCGCCCTGCATCAGGTGGTACGGGTTGGCGAGGTAGACCAGGATCATCTGCCGGTAGACGTGGTCGATGGTCTCCTTCTCGGTGCCGCCCTGGCCACCGCTGGAAATGGGCGTCAGGTGGATCTTCGCCTGGGTCGCGAAACGGTAGATGCGATGCACCTCGCCCCAGATGTGCTCCGGCTCGGGTGAGTAGGCGACGTAGGCCTCGAGCAGTTCGTGGGTGAGCGCTTCGATCACGCGGTGGGCGGTGACGATCATCGCCTGCGGCACGCGCGAGGGGTCGCCCTGCGAGAGCAGGTCGACGAGAACGCGCTTGTAGGCGTGGGCGGTCTCCTGGAGCAGGTTGCCGTGCAGCGCGGCCAGCTGGCGGTTGCGCTCGCTCGGCTGGAACGCGGTCTTCTCGCGCAGCTTCTTCATCGCCTTGTCGATGCCGAGTGCCTTGTCGCGCATCTGTTCCATGATCTGGTAGCGCGTCTCGGTGTCGATCGGACTGCGGTTCATGCGCAACAGGGCGTCGCGCATGCTGGTCGCCGCCTCCTCGACATTGGCAAGCGGGAGCGCGTCGATCCAGTCCGAGATCTTGGCCGGGTCGGTCTTGAGGGCCTTGGCGTCGGCAGGAATCGTGGGCACCGTGAGGTGCAGTACGGAGATGGTTTCGATCATGGCCAACGGCTGTTCCTTCATCCTGCCACGGGCGGTTGCCCAGGCAGTGAGCGACCGTGCAGTGATTCTATTTCTTGAGGACCCCTCAGGAAAGGATAGCCAAACCTTCGCATACATTGAAGAAACGGCGCCAACTCGGCGTGGCGCGTCATCCTGGCGCTGACCGATGGGGTCTTCAGCGCAGCAGCCCAGGTTGGGCGGCAAGCCAGGCCTCGGCCCGTTCGCGGTCGGCAGCGGCGAGGCCGGTGGAGACGGTCTCGCGTTTGCGCTCGGCCAGCTTCTGGCGCGGCACGTTGCCGCTGTGGGCGAAGTTGCGCGCCGCGGCGCTGAACCACTTGTAGGCCTCGACGGCGTCGGCTTCGATGCCGAGCCCCTTGTAGCGCAGTTGGCCGAGTTCGTACTGCGCCAGCGGATCGCCGCCGAGCGCGGCCCGCTCGAACCAGCCGGCGGCCGTGGCCGGGTCGGCGGTGACGGACTCGCCGCGCAGGTACATCCGTCCGAGTCGGGCCTGGGCCTCGTGCAGGCCGCCTTCGGCCGCCTCGCGGACCAGCCTGAGGCCGCCCTCCGGGTCGGCCGGCGTGCCGATGCCGTCGATCTTCAACAGGCCGAACAGGAAGCGGCCGGCGGGGTCGCCGCGCTTGGCCAGCGCGCCACAGCGCTCGACGGCGGCCTGGCTGACCGCGGTCTCGCGGGTCTTGCGCGCCTGGTCGAAGAGTTCGGGGCACTCCGCGGCCGGCGCCGGTGCGGACAGGAGCAGCACCAGCGGGAGGGCTAGGCATGCGCGGGCTGGGACGGTTCGCCGCTCCATCACGGCCTCCTGGAAGAGTCGCGGCGCTTGGTCGCGGTGCACACCGAGTCTAGCAGGAGCGCCGCGGAGGGCACGAACTGGCACCCGCCGCCCGGTCGGCTAGATTCAGGGAGAATCCTCCATCCTGGGCCCGCCACCATGCGCATACGCCTGACCTGGTCACGGGGGGCGGTCGAGATCGCCCTGGCAAGCGGGCCGACCGCGCGTGCCGTGGCCGCCGCGCTGCCGGCCGAGGCGCTCGCCCACCGCTGGGGCGACGAGGTCTACTTTCGCCTTTCGGTGGCCGCGCGGCTCGACGACGACGCCAGCGACGTGGTGCCCGCGGGCGCGGTCTGTTACTGGGTCGAGGGCGAATCGGTGGCGATCCCGTTCGGCCCGACGCCGGCCTCGCGGGCCGACGAGTGCCGGCTGGTCACCCGGGTCAACCGCATCGGGGCGGTCGAGGGCGACCCGGGATGCCTGGGTTCGGTCGAGGAGGGCGACCGGGTGGTGGTGGCGGTGGTCGACGGCTGAACGGGCGGCGTCACTCGCAGGAGTCTTCGTCGATCTCCTGCAGCGCGGCGATCTCCGCGGCGTGCTCGAACAGCGCCAGGGCGCGGTGCTCGTCGCGTGGCACGCCGAGGCCGCTGAGGTACATGTTGGCCAGGGTCACCGTCGCCTCGTGGTGTCCGCCCGCCGACGCTTTCTCGAACCAGGCCGCCGCGAGGCGCTGGTCGGCCGGCACGCCCTGGCCGAGGGAGTGGAGGGAACCGAGGCGGAACTGCGCGACGCTGTTGCCGTCGCGGGCGAGCGGTTCGAGCAGGGTCGCGGCGCGGGCGTAGTCCCCGTTCTCGAGCGTGGCCACGGCCTCGGCGAGGGTGGCGGCGTGGCCGGGTGCAGCGACAAGTGCCAGCGCGAGGAGCAGCGAGCGGGGCCGACGGAGCGTCGAGGGGCGTGAGATCGGCATGCCCGGATTGTGGCATCGCTGCACGGCCAGTGGAACCGCGTGTACCGATCGCCTCCGGCAGCGCCCCGCGCTCGGGCTAGAATGGCGCGATGGACACGCAGCAACGGGTGCTCTCCTGCCTGGCCGACGGGCGCTTCCATTCGGGCGAGAAGCTCGCCACCCGCCTCGGCCTGAGCCGCGCGGCGGTGTGGAAGGCGGTGCGCGCGCTCGGCGCTGCCGGGGTCGAGATCCAGGCCGTGCGCGGGCGCGGCTACCGTCTCGTCGACCCCCTGGAGCCGCTCGACGAGGTGCGCATCCGGGAGGCGCTGGGTCCCGCCGGCAGGGCGTTGCTCGAGCGCCTGGAGATCCTCACCGAGACCGACTCGACCAATGGCCACCTGATGGCCCGTGCCCTCGACGGGGGCGGCTCGGGGCGGGCCTGCCTGGCCGAAAGCCAGCGCGGCGGCCGTGGCCGGCAGGGACGCCGCTGGCACTCGCCCCCCGGCCGCAACATCTACCTGTCGCTGCTGTGGCGCTACCCGGTCGGTCCCGAGGCCCTGGCCGGCCTGAGCCTGGCGGTCGGGGTCGTCGTGGCGGGCCTGCTGCGCGACTGCGGTCTCGAGGGCGTGGGTCTGAAGTGGCCGAACGACCTGCTGTGCCGCGGCCGCAAGCTCGGTGGCGTGCTGCTCGAGAGCACCGGCGAGAGCGGTGGCAGCTGCTGCGTGGTCGTCGGCCTCGGCCTCAATGTCCGTATGCCGGCCGACGCCGCGACGCAGGCGATCGACCAGCCGTGGTGCGACCTGGCGGGTGAGCTGGGTGCGGCCACCCCCCCGCGCAACCGCCTGGCGGGCCAGCTGA
>JBFIFF010000156.1:0-5533 GCA_041602955.1 Gammaproteobacteria bacterium
CCTGGCCGAGCTGCAGGCGCACGAAGCCGAGCGTCAGCCAGATGCGCTGGAAGCTCGCATCCTTCTCAGCGCCGGCCTCGAGAACCTGCAACGCCTCGCCGGAGCGGCCGGCGTAGTGCAGCGCAAGGCCGAGGTCGTTGTAGGTGTCACTGTCGTCCGGGGACAACTCGAGCAGCTTGCGATAGGCGACGATCGCCTCACCGAAGCGCTTCTGCGTAAGCAGCTCGTCGGCCTGGTCGGCGAGCACCAGCGGGTCGTCGGAGAGCGTCATCGGTGGGCGCGGCTGCGGCACCGCGAGCGGGCGGACGGCGGCCGCCGAGGGCGGGGCACTGGCGGGGCGCGCCACCTGCGCCTGGCCGAGGTAGTAGGCACGGGTCGCGGCGAACACCACGACGCCGTAGAGGATCAGGAACGCGAGCCCGAGCAGGGCCTGGCGCAGCGACGGCCTCATGCCGGTTCCGACCCGTCGAGGACGCGCACGCCGGCGTCGCCGCCGAGCAGCAGCACGTCGGCCGGACGCGCGGCGAACAGGCCGTTGGTGACCACGCCGACGAGCTGGTTGAGGTCACGCTCCAGCGCCACCGGGTCGAGGATGTCGAGGTGGTGGACGTCGAGGATCACGTTGCCGTTGTCCGTCGTGAAGCCCTCGCGCAGCACCGGCTGCCCGCCGCGGGAGAGCAGCTCGCGAGCGACGTAGCTGCGCGCCATCGGGATCACCTCGACCGGCAGCGGGAAGGTCCCGAGGACGTCGACCAGCTTGGTGTCGTCGGCGATGCACACGAACTTGCGGCTCGCCGCGGCGACGACCTTCTCGCGGGTCAACGCACCGCCGCCACCCTTGATCAGGTGCAGGTGTCGGGTCGCCTCGTCGGCGCCGTCGACGTAGAGTCCGAGCTCGCCGCAGGCGTTGAGGTCGTGGACCGGGATGCCGTGCGCCCTGAGCCGCTGGGTGCTCGCCTCGGAACTCGACACCGCGCCGTCGATCTTGCCCTTGACCCGTGCCAGCGCATCGATGAAATGGTTGACGGTCGAGCCGGTGCCCACGCCGACGATGGCGCCGACCTCGATGTAGTCGATGGCCGCCTCGGCGGCGAGGCGCTTCTTGCTGTCACTGTCCACGGGACCTCCTTGCCGAGCGGCGCGGGAGGTCGATCATAACGAGGTGCGTGGCGCGCCGCACGTCAAGCGCTCGCGAGGTCGAGGATCCGGTCCCAAGCCGCGGGCGGGACCGGCATCACCGACAGGCGGCTGCCCTTGCGCAGCAGGGCGAAGTCGCCGAGCTGGTCGCCATGCGCGCGCAGCTCGGCGAGCGTGACCATGCGCCTGAAGCGCTTCTTCAGGCGCACGTCGACCAGGTACCAGCGCGGTGCCTCCGGCTTCGACTTCGGGTCGTGGTACTTCGAGCGGGGGTCGAACTGGGTCGGGTCGGGGTAGCCCTCGCGCACGATCTCCATCAGGCCAACGATGCCGGGGGGGTCGCAGTTGGAGTGGTAGAGGAAGGCCAGATCGCCGCGCTGCATCTGGTCGCGCAGCATGTTGCGCGCCTGGTAGTTGCGCACCCCGTCCCACGGCTCGGTCCGCTTCGGCCGCGCGGCCAGATCGTCGATACCGAACACCGACGGCTCGCTCTTCATCAGCCAGTAGTTCATCGCACTCCTCTCATGGGGCCGCGCGTAACGCCACCGCGCCCTGCTCGGTGGCCACGCCGTGGAGCGGCACGTCCCACCGCGCCGCGTCGAGCGTATCGACCTGCTGGAAGGCGTAGGCGACACCGAGCAGCCGCGGGCGGCGCCACTTCCGCCCGCGCTGGTAGGCGAGCGTGCGGTCGAAGTAGCCGCCACCCATGCCGAGCCGGTTCCCACGACCGTCGAACGCGACCAGCGGGAGCAGCAGCAGGTCGAGCGCACGCGCCGGGAGCAGGTGGCGACGCGGCACGTCCGGCTCGGGGATGCCGAAGCGGTTGGTCACGAAGCGCGTCTCCGGCAGATGGGGGGCGAAGCGCAGGTGGGGCCACGGGCGGTCGACCAGTACCGGGAGGTAGCAGCGTCGACCGCAAGCCCAGGCGCGCGCCACCAGCGGACCCGGGTCGATCTCGCCGTCGCAGGCCAGGTAGGTCGCGATACGCCGCGCGCGGATGAAGAAGGGATGGAGGGCCACCACGCGGGCCAGGGTGTGCGCGGCGCGGCGGCGTGCCGACGGATCCAGGGCACGGCGTCGGGCACGCAGCTCGCGGCGCAGCGAACCGCGGCTCACCCGAGCGGTCCCATGACGCCCGGCACGCGGGTAAAAAGGTGACACCCCCCGCCTGTGCCGTAGCCGACTCGTGATCTTGAACCGGGCGGTTCAAGGGGGGACAGCCGTGGGCTCTCAGGCTTTCCGCTCGACGGCGGACATGCACAACGATCCCGTATCGGACCGACCCCGGGTACTGCAATTAGGCTCAAGAGTTTCCTAAGCCGGCTTCGTACACCGCAGGGGGTGTCAGGAACCTCGCGGCCCGTCGCGTCGTGCGCGGACGGGCCCGATCTACGATTCAGAGCTCCATCTGCCGACCCGTGTTCAGGGCCGACTCGATCTTGTCCTGGATGCCGCGGATGCGGTGGCTCAACGTGTCGTTGAGCGTGTCTTTCTGCGACCTGTAGCCGAGCAGCTCGTGGGTGATGTTCAGCGCCGCCATCACCGCCAGGCCGTCGGCGCCGAGCAGCTTGCCGCCCTTGCGGATCTCGCGCATCTTGCCGTCGAGGAAGTGCGCGGAGGCGATCAGCGCATCGCGCTCCTGGGGCGCGCAGGAGAAGCGGTACTCCTTGTCGAGGATGGTGACCACGACCGAGTTGGCGTCTTCCTTCACGAACCGTGCTCCATCGAATTGAGGTGCATGATCATCGCCTCGACCCGGTTGCGCGCGCGGTCGTTCTTCTCGAGCAGGTTGGCACGCTCCATCTGCAGGGTGCGCTGGCTGGCGCGCAGGGCGCGGTTTTCCTCGCCGAGACGCTCGCACACCCGGATCAGTTCGTCGATCCGGGCCTCGAGTTTCTTCAATTCCAGGTCGGCACTCTGCATGGCATCGTCCTCACTTGCCGGTTCACTATAGAACCCGGCTCGCAGGCCGGTCAACGCGTTGCTGCCGACGCTTCATGCGCGGTGCTAGCATACGCGTGAGTCCGCCGGAGCCCACCATGACCACCGATCCCAGCCCCGCGAACCCGTCCGACGCGCATGCCGTGGCCGATGCCCTCGCTGCCGCCGGCGCGCCGCAGGGCGCGGCCGATGCCCACGGCGTGCTGTGCGCGCTGCTCTGCGTCGATCCGACACTCGACGCCGAGGTGTGGCTTAACGCCCTCGGCGCCCAACGCCCGGCGGCCGAGGCGATCGTCGCCCTGCACGTGGCGACGCGGTCACAGCTCCTGGGCGAAGACTACGCCCTGGTACCCTGGCTGCCCGCGGACACGACCCCGCTCGCACAGCGTGTCACGGCCCTCGCCGAGTGGAGCCAGGGCTTTCTCGGCGGCCTCGGCCTCGGCGGCGTCGCCAGCGGCAGTCTCGCCGACGAGGCCGCCGAGTTCGTCGACGACCTCGCCGCACTCGCGCAGGCGGCCCACGACGGCGACGACGAGGCGTCGGAGCAGGACTACGCCGAACTGGTCGAGCACCTGCGCGTCGGCACCTACCTGGTGCGCGACGCGCTGCGTCCCGCGCGGGGCGGTGGGAGACCGGCGTGAGCGTGCGCGAACACGCACGCCGCCGTCGCCACCTGATGGCGCAGATGGGCGAGGGCGGGATCGCGATCCTGCCCGCCGCCCCGGAGCGCCGCCGCAACCGCGACGTCGACCACCCCTACCGCCAGCACAGCGACTTCCTCTACCTGACCGGCTTCCCCGAGCCCGAGGCGGTGGCGGTGCTGCTCCCCGGCCGCCCACAGGGCGAGTACCTGCTCTTCTGCCGCGAGCGCAACCCCGAGCTCGAAACCTGGCACGGCCGCCGCGCCGGGCTGGAGGGGGCGTGCACGCAATACGGCGCGGACGACGCCTACCCGATCACCGACCTCGACGACATCCTGCCCGGCCTGCTCGAGAACACCGAGCGGGTCTACGCGACCATGGGCCACGACCCGGCCTTCGACCGCCGCCTGCTCGACTGGGTCAACCTGGTGCGCGACAAGGCGCGCGCCGGAGTCACCGCACCGGTCGAGTTCATCGATCTCGACCACCTCCTGCACGAGATGCGCCTGATCAAGAGCGCGGCGGAATTGAAACTGATGCGCCGCGCGGCGGCCATCTCGGCCGACGCCCACGTCCGCGCCATGCGCGCCTGCCGCCCGGGCCTGAGCGAACTCGACCTCGAGGCCGAGCTGCATTTCGCCTTCACCACCGGCGGCGCGCGCTACCCCGCCTACCCGTCGATCGTCGGCAGCGGCGCCAACGCCTGCATCCTGCACTACACCGAGAACCGTGCGCGGCTGCGCCGTGGCGACCTGGTGCTGATCGACGCCGGCGCGGAGGTCGAGGGCTATGCGGCCGACATCAGCCGCACGTTCCCGGTCGGCACCCGTTACAGCCGTGCGCAACGCGCCGTCTACGAGCTGGTGCTCGAGGCACAGCACGCGGCGCTCGCCGAGGTCCGGCCCGGCAACCCGTGGAACGCGCCACACGATGCGGCCGTGGAGGTGCTCGCCGAGGGGCTGGTCGCGCTCGGCCTGCTCAGGGGGCGCCCGCGCACGGTCGTGAGCAAGGGCACCTACCGCCGTTTCTACATGCACCGCACCGGTCACTGGCTCGGTCTCGACGTCCACGACGTGGGCGACTACAAGGTCGGCGGTGCCTGGCGGCTGCTCGAGCCGGGCATGACACTGACCGTCGAGCCCGGCCTGTACCTGCCGGCCGGCGAGAAAGGGGTCGGCCCACGCTGGGCCAACATCGGCGAGCGCCTCGAGGACGAAGTGCTGGTCACCGCCGACGGCCACGAGGTGCTCACCGCGGCGGCGCCGAAAACCGTCGGTGAAATCGAGGATTTACGCAAGGGAAATTGATATTTCGCAAAATAAAAAATAATCACAACAGCCCCTTGCAATCCAAATGAGAATGATTATCATTTAGCTCAACGGGGAGAAGGACGCTTCCCACCCGTTTGGGTCCGGGCCCTTGCCCGGCACTGCACAACCCGATGAAGTACCCGCTGCCGCGTGGCCGCGGGGCAGGAGAGTTCAGCCATGAGATCCGTTCGCACCCTGTTCGCCGTTCTCGCCCTGGCGACGGTCACCGCCACACCGCAGGCCTTCGCCGCCGGAGAGGTCAACCTCTACTCGGCGCGCAACGAGGAGCTGATCAAGCCGTTGCTCGACCGCTTCAGCGCCGAGACCGGGATCAAGGTGAACCTGGTCACCGGCAAGGCCGATGCGTTGCTCAAGCGCCTCGAGAGCGAGGGCCGCAACACCCCGGCGGACCTGCTGCTGACCACCGATGCCGGCCGCCTCTACCGCGCCTACGAGGCCGACCTGCTGCAGCCGGTCCGCTCCGACACCCTCGAGCGCGCGATC
>JBFIFF010000157.1:0-5448 GCA_041602955.1 Gammaproteobacteria bacterium
AGTGTGACCATGCAGGCCGCCAGGCGTTTCTATCTCGACGGCGGATGGGTCGCGCCGCTGGACGGCCGCGAGATGGCCGTCGAGAACCCGTCCACCGAAGAGATCATCGCCACGATCTCGCTCGGCGGACAGGCCGATGCCGATGCCGCAGTCGCGGCGGCCAAGGCAGCGTTCCCGGCCTGGGCCGCAACGCCGAAGGAGGCGCGGATTGCCGCCCTGGAACGGCTTCTGGACGCCTACAAAGCGGGTGCTGGCGAGATGGCCGAGGCGATCAGTTCCGAGATGGGCGCGCCCATCGCACTGGCGCGTACCGCGCAGGTTGGAGCCGGTGCCGGGCACCTGAAGAGCACCATCCGGGTGGCACAGGCGTTCGCCTTCGAACGCCCGCTCGGTGAGCACGCCCCGGGCGAGGTGATCCTCTACGAGCCGGTCGGGGTCTGCGCCCTGATCACGCCGTGGAACTGGCCGATGAACCAGGTGATGCTGAAGGTTGCCCCGGCGCTGGCCGCAGGCTGCACCGTGGTGCTGAAACCCTCCGAGCTGTCGCCGCTCTCCTCGCTCCTGCTGGCCGAAATGGTCGACGCGGCCGGGTTCCCTGCCGGGGTGTTCAACCTGGTCAACGGCGACGGCGCCGGGGTCGGCAGCCGGCTGTCCGCCCATCAGGACGTGGACATGATCAGTTTCACCGGTTCAACCCGCGCGGGACGTGCCATCAGCCACGCCGCCGCCGACACGATCAAGCGCGTCAGCCTCGAGCTGGGCGGCAAGGGGGCCAACCTCGTCTTCGCCGATGCCGACGAAAATGCGGTCAAGCGCGGCGTGCGCCACTGCTTCAACAACTCGGGCCAGTCCTGCAACGCGCCGACGCGGATGCTGGTCGAACGCCCGCTCTACGCACAGGCGGTCGAGACGGCCGCCGAGGTGGCCAGGAAAACCGCGGTCGGCCTGGCGCAGGAAGAAGGCCGGCACATCGGGCCGGTGGTCTCCGCAACCCAGTTCGACAAGATCCAGGGCCTGATCAGGAAGGGCATGGAGGAAGGCGCGCGCCTCGTCGCCGGTGGCCCCGGCCGACCTGACGGCCTGGAGCGTGGGCACTTCGTGCGTCCCACGGTGTTCGCCGACGTCACCCCCGACATGACCATCTGGCGCGAGGAGATCTTCGGCCCGGTGCTGTCGATCACGCCGTTCGACAGCGAGGAGGAGGCCATCGCCCTGGCCAACGACACACCGTACGGGCTGAGCAACTACGTGCAGACCGGGGACCGCGAGCGTGCTCGCCGGGTGGCGCGACGGCTGCGCTCCGGCATGGTCGAGATGAATGGCAAATTCGGCGGCGCCGGCTCTCCGTTCGGCGGCATGAAGCAGTCCGGCAACGGCCGCGAGGGCGGGGCCTGGGGGCTGGAAGAGTTCCTCGAGGTCAAGGCTGTCAGCGACTGGGAGTAACCCGCGGGCCTCGCGGCTGGAATGGGGTGCCGTTTACGCGTCTTGTGGAATATGTAAATTAATATTTATTCTTTTACGTAATATAAAAAGGCTGCTAGCTTCCCCGTTTCCGCACCCGCACACCCGCGCGTGCCCCACGGCGAGGGAACGACATGGCCGCCTCATCACCGCTGCTCGCGACCGCCCAGGTCATTCCCGCAACGCCGGCCGACCGTGAGGCCCCGGCGCCCGGGCTCGACACCCGCACCGCCCGCCTCGAGGCCGAGGCGCTCCACATCATGCGCGAGGTGGTCGCCGAGTTCGAGCGCCCCGTGCTGCTCTTCTCCGGCGGCAAGGATTCGATCTGCCTGCTGCGTCTGGCCGAGAAGGCGTTCCACCCGCTCAAGATCCCGTTCCCGCTGCTGCACGTCGACACCGGACACAACTTCCCGGAGGTGATCGGCTACCGGGATCGCCGCGCCGCAGAAATCGGTGCCCGGTTGGTGGTGCGCCGCGTCGAGGACTCGATCGCCAGCGGCCGCGCCGTCGAGCGCGCCGGTCCCAACGGCAGCCGCAACCGCCTGCAGACCGTCACATTGCTCGACGCGCTGACCGAGTTCCGCTTCGACGCCGCGTTCGGCGGCGCACGCCGCGACGAGGAGAAGGCGCGTGCCAAGGAGCGCATCTACTCGTTCCGTGACAGTTCAGGCCAGTGGGATCCGAAGAACCAGCGCCCCGAACTGTGGAACCTCTACAACGGCCGCCACCATCCGGGTGAGCACATCCGCGTCTTCCCGCTCAGCAACTGGACCGAGCTCGACGTCTGGCACTACATCGGCCGCGAGCGGCTGACCATCCCTTCGATCTACTTCGCCCACGAGCGCCCGGTGGTCGAGCGCGACGGCGCGCTGATGCCGGTCTGCGACCTGGTCCCGGCGCGACCCGGGGAGAGGGTCTCACTGCGCCGGGTGCGCTTCCGCACCGTCGGCGATGTCACCTGCACCGCCTGCGTCGAGAGCGACGCCGACAGCGTGGCCGCCATCGTCGCCGAGACCGGGGCCACCCGGGTCACCGAGCGCGGCTCGCGGGTCGACGACCGGGTCGGCGAAGCGGCGATGGAGGAGCGCAAGCGGGAAGGGTACTTCTGATCGCCGGCGGCCTCGCCCCGGGCAGACGCCGCGAACCACACGAGAGAGACACCATGGACCTGCTTCGCTTCTCCACCGCCGGCTCGGTCGACGACGGCAAGAGCACGCTGATCGGCCGCCTGCTGCACGACGCCAAGGGCATCTTCGAGGATCAGCTCGAGGCGGTGCGTCGCGCCTCCGGCGACGCCAGCGCCCCCGACCTGGCGCTGCTGACCGACGGCCTGCGCGCCGAGCGCGAGCAGGGCATCACCATCGACGTCGCGTACCGTTACTTCGCGACACCGCGGCGCAAGTTCATCATCGCCGACACCCCGGGGCACGAGCAGTACACGCGCAACATGGCGACCGGGGCCAGCACCGCCGACGCCAGCGTCATCCTCGTCGACGCGCGCAAGGGCCTCCAGCCCCAATCCCGCCGTCACACCTGCATCGCCCACCTGCTCGGCATCCGCCACCTGGTCTTCGCGGTCAACAAGATGGACCTGGTCGGCTACGACGCGGACCGCTTCGCGGTGCTGCGCGACGAGATCCTCGACCTGGCCCGGCGCCTCGGTGCCGACGTGCCGGTAGTGATCCCGGTCAGCGCGCTGGTCGGCGACCACGTCGTCGAGCGCGGGGCCAACATGCCGTGGTACGCCGGTCCGTGCCTGCTCGAGCACCTCGAGACCCTCGACCCCGGCACGGACACGGGCGACGCCTTCCGTTACCCGGTGCAGCTGGTGCTGCGCGGCGACGGCGACTTCCGCGGCTACGCGGGCACCGTCGCCGCCGGGCGGGTGCGTCCCGGCGACGCGGTCACCGTGCTCCCGTCCGGGCGCACCACCACCGTCAAGCGCATCCACACCGCCGACGGACCGCTCGACGAGGCCCGCCCCGGGCAGAGCGTCGCGCTGCAGCTCACCGACGAGCTCGACGTCTCGCGCGGCGACCTGCTGGTCGCGGGCGCCTTGCCGCGCAGCGCACGGCAGATCGAGGCGACGCTGGTCTGGATGGACGACGCCCCGCTCGTCCCGGGTCGCCCCTACCTGCTCAAACACACCACGCGCACGGTGCGCGCGACGGTCACCACCGTGCATGGGCGCACCGACGTCGTCACCCTCGACGAGCAGCCGGCCACCACGCTGGAGCTCAACGCCATCGGCCGGGTCACGCTCGCCTGCGCCCAGCCGCTCGACCTCGATCCCTACACGACCCATCGCATCACCGGCGGCTTCATCCTGATCGACCTCGAGAGCAACGCCACCGTCGCCGCCGGACTGGTCGCGGTTTCGCGGCCCGACGACGAGGGCGATGTGAACTCCGACGGTGAGCCGGTCGACCGCGCCGCGCGCGAGGCGCAGCAGGGTCACCGGGGCGGCGTGCTCTGGCTGACCGGGCTGCCGGGCACCGGCAAGCGGGCGCTGGCCCGCGAGCTCGAACGGCGGCTGTTCCGACGCGGGGTCCGTGTCAGCGTGCTCGACGCCGACACCCTGCGCGCCGGGCTCTCGAGCGACCTCGGCTTCACGCTCGAGGCACGCACCGAGAACCTGCGTCGCGCCGCCGAGATCGCGAAACTGCTCGCCGCCACCGGACAGCTCGTCGTCGCCGACTTCGTCAGCCCCACCGCCGCGCAGCGGGCGCAGGTGCGCGCGGTGATCGGGGACGACGACTTCATCGAGGTGTTCGTCGACGGCCCACGCGAGGCGCTCGCTGCGAGCGACCCGCACGGCCTCTACCTGCGTGCGCGGGCCGACGAGGGCGACAACGACGCGGCGATCGACGTGCCCTACGAGCGGCCGTGTGCTGCCGACGTCGTGCTCGACGTCAGTGGGGTCGGCATCGCCGAAGGTGCGGGAGAGCTGCTGGAAAGGATCGGCGAACGCGGCTGGCTGCGCTAGGCGGGCCGCCGGTCAGGGATGGCGATGCCCGGGTACGGCCCGGGTCGCATGCTGGGACGAGGTCCCGGCGTCCATAAAAAAACCGGGGCGCGATCGCTCGCGCCCCGGTTCTTCAGTCACTCGCTCAGTAGCGCGGACCGCGGGCCGGGCGCTCGGCGCGCGGCTTGGCCTGGTTGACGGTCACGTTGCGACCGCCGAGGGAGCTGCCGTTGAGCCCCTTGATGGCCGCGTCGGCGGCGCTGTTGTCGGCCATCTCGACGAAGCCGAAGCCCTTGGACTGGCCGGTCATGCGGTCGGTGATGATGTTGACGCTGCTGACCTCGCCGTACTCGGCGAAGGCGTCGCGCAGGTCGCTGTCACTGACACTGTAGGGAAGGTTTCCAACATAGATGTTCATCTAGAATCGATTTCCTCGGACAGGTGCGTAACGGATTCTCGCTGAAAGTGACACGCACCAGTGCACCCTCAGCAACCGGCCAACCGCTGGCCGGATGACGTGTCGCACGGGGATGATCCAAGGAAGCCGGTCGGCCGGTTGAGAGGCAGATCAGAGACGATGGAGAGACGGTAGACACCGACCTCGGGCGAACGCTGGGCGCATTAGGCGCTTATTGCTGCGAAATTGCAAGCATCAAGTTCTCCTCGTGACCCCTGGAGGGTATGCCGCCTGGGCCCACGGCTGACCGGGCAGATGACGACGCGGGGCCCGTGCAGGTTTCACGGCCCGGTGACGTGGCCTGGTGACGTCTCCAATAGACCCGCCTACGGCAGCGACCACCCCTCATGCGCATGCCGGGTGCTGTCCGATTGCAAGAGCGTGGAGGGAGAGCCTGGCGTCCCGGATGGGGCTCGAGGCATGAGCGGTGAAGGTGCCCCGTGACGTGCTGACATGGCACCGCGCACTCAGCGCAGGCGTGTCCACGTTCCCGAAATCGCCGTGCCGTCGCGCCACTGGCCGAAAAGGACCAACTCGTCACCGGTCAGTTGCCCCCTGAGCGTGG
>JBFIFF010000158.1:0-5393 GCA_041602955.1 Gammaproteobacteria bacterium
GGTCTCGGCCTCGGCCCGTGATTCTATTTTCGCGCTAACCCCTTGACCTGCGTGTGAAAGAGTGCCAGAGTGCCGGCGAAAGAGTTGACCTGCCCGTGAAGTTTTCCCCCGTTTCACCCGAATTCACCGACCAACCCGGCCGCATTCCCGCGACCGGCTGGCGAACTGACGCCCCCGTGCGTCGATCAGTCCTCGATTCCCGTGCTGTTGGTTGAGAGCTGATGACCCTGCTGAACAACGGCACTGTTGAGGAACGTTGAATGACTAACATTTACTGCGGCAATCTCTCGTACCAGCTCACCGAGGAACAGCTCCGCGAGGCCTTTGCGGCCTTCGGTGAAGTCGCTTCGGCCAAGATCATCATCGATCGCGCCACCGGCCAGTCGAAGGGCTTCGGGTTCGTCGAGATGCCGTCCAAGGAGGAGGCCGAGGAGGCGATCCGTCAGCTCGACGGCACCCCGCTGAGTGGCCGTAACATCCGCGTGAACGAGGCCCGTCCGCGCCAGGAAAACAGCCGTCCGCCGCGCCGTCAGCCGCGCTGGTAAGCTGCCAAACCAAACCGCGCGTGGCCGCGAGGCCCCGCGCGGTTTTTTTTCGCCCCGGCGCCGTGGCGTCCCGGCGGCGCGCGCGAGTGGTTCGCGCGCGCCGTTCCGGGCACACTCTGCACCCGGACCCGGCACGGAGAGGTAGGGCATGGCCCAGGGCAAGCTGATCCGCTCGAGCAGTGACAGGATGATCGCCGGTGTTTGCGGCGGCATCGCCGCGTACCTCGGCTGGCCGTCCGGCCGGGTGCGCCTGCTCTACGTGCTGGTCTCGGTGTTCAGTGCCGGGTTCCCCGGCATCGTCGTCTATCTGGTGCTCTGGTTCCTGATGCCGACCCGCTGAGGTGGCGTGGACGTGGATCACGGTGACCGCCTGCTGATCGTTTCACCCGACGCGGCGACCTACGCGGCGCTCGCGGCCGAGGCCGACCTCGGTGCGCTCGAGGTCCACGCCACGACCGACGTCACCGGCGCGCGCGACTTGGCCGCCGAGTGCAACCTCGTGCTCGGGGTGCCGGCGCTGGTCGCCGAACTGCTCGGAGAGATGCCCCGCCTGGCCTGGGTGCAGTCGACCTTCGCGGGGGTCGACGCCCTGTGCCGTCCCGGGCTGAGGCGTGACTACGCCCTGACCGGCCTGCGCGGCATCTTCGGCGCGCTGATGCGCGAGTACGTGCTCGGCTGGATCCTGGCCCTGGAGCGCGACCTGTTCGGTGCCCGCGACCACCAGCGGCACGGTCGATGGCAGGCGCAGCCGTACCGCGGTCTCGCCGGGCTGACCCTCGGGGTCTGCGGTCTCGGCTCCATCGGCCAGGCGGTGGCCCACGCCGGCGCGGCATTCGGCATGCGCGTGGTCGGCTACCGGCGCACGCCGGCGCCGTGCGCCGCGGTCGAGCGCGTCTACAGCGGCGGGGCGTTCCACGCCTTCCTCGCCGAACCCGACCACCTGGTCGTGGTGCTGCCGGACACGCCGGCCACCGCGGGGCTGTTCGACCGCAAGGCGCTCGCGGCGATGCGTGACGACGCGGTGCTGATCAACGTCGGTCGCGGGCGCACCGTGGTCGAGGCGGACCTGGTCGAGGCGCTGCGTCAGGGCGCGCTGCGCGCCGCGGTGCTCGACGTGTTCGCCAGCGAACCCCTGCCAGCGGAGAGTCCGCTCTGGTCGCTGCCCAACGCCTACCTGACGCCGCACAACGCCGCGCTGAGCTTCCCGCGCGACGTGTTCGGCCGCTTCCTCGCCAACTACCGCCGCCGCTGCGCCGGCGAGCCGCTGGCCGACCGGGTCGATTTCGCGCGCGGCTATTGAGGCATGGAATTCGCCCGCCCCGCCACGGTCATAGAATCGATCGCCCAGCCACCCCGGAGATGCCAGCCATGTCACGCCTGCCGCTGCTGTTCGCCCTGTTGATCGGTGCCTCGCCGCTGCCGGCCGCGGGCCCGTGGGATGCGCCGGGGCAGAGACACGAGGGAAGCCGGGCCATCACGGTCTACCGCAGTCCGAGCTGCGGCTGCTGCAAGGGCTGGATCGAGCACCTGCGCGCCCACGGCTTCGAGGTCACCGACGTGGCACTCGACGACGTCAACCCGACCAAGCGGCAACTCGCCCTGCCGCAAGAACTCGCCTCGTGCCACACCGCGGTGATCGACGGCTACGTGATCGAGGGCCACGTGCCGGCCGACGACATCAAGCGGCTGGTCGCAGAGAAGCCGGAGCTCGCCGGGCTCGCCGTGCCCGGCATGCCGGTCGGGCCGCCCGGCATGGAGATGGGCACGCGCAAGGATCCGTTCACGGTGATCGGTTTCGACAAGGCGGGCAACGCCGCGCCCTACAGCGAGTACTGGAAGTACTGAAACGGCGGCCCGGCGGCGCTCAGCCGTCGGTGCCGGTGCGGGCGTCGTCGTCCTTGGCCGCCTTCTGCTTCTTCTTCTTGTCCGGGTCGGGGCGCATGCCAGGCATGTGCAGGATGTCGGTCGGGCAGACGGCGACGCAGACCTCCTCGCAGCCGGGGCCGTAGGCGCTGCACGCGGCATGGTCGACGGTGATCACGCCGTTGCCGTCGAAGTAGATCGCCTCGGCCGGACACTCCTTGATGCACAGCTTGCACTGGATGCAGCCGACCGTGCAGACGTTCTTGACCGACTTGCCCTTGTCGCGGGTGGTGCAGGAGAGCAGTACGCGGTGGTGACGCGGCATCATCTCCAGCGTCTGCTTCGGGCAGGCGTCGACGCACAGCCCGCAGCCGGTGCACTTGACCTCGTCGATGGCGACGATGCCGTCCTCGGTCATGCGGATGGCGTCGAAGGCGCACACCCGCTGGCAGTCGCCGAGACCGAGGCAGCCGTACTTGCACGCCTTCGGCCCACCGAAGGAGAGCGCCGCCGCGGCGCAGGTGTGGATGCCGACGTAGGTCGCCTGCTCGATGGCCACGCTGCGGATGCCGGCGCAGCGCAGCATCGCCACCTCCTCCTTCATCTCGCCGACCGCCTTGCCGGTGAGTTCGCCGATGGTGATGGCGATCTCCTGGCCGCCCGGCGTGCACAGCGACGGTGCGACGTCACCGTCCTCGACCACGTGCTCGGCGTACGCGGCGCAGCCGGCGAAACCGCAGGCGCCGCAGTTGGCCGCGGGGAGGTTGTCCTTGACCTCCTCGATCACCGGGTTGGTCGCGACGTGGAAGCGGCGCGCGGTCGCGGCCAGCGCGATGCCGAACAGCAGGCCGAGCACGGTGAAGACCGCGATGCCCCAGATGGCGACGGGTAGCAGTTCCATCGCGCGCCCCTACATGAACGACAGGCCGGAGAAGCCGAGGAACGCCAGCGCGAACAGGCCGGCGACGATGAAGGCGATCGGCAGGCCGCGGAACACCACCGGCACCGGGGCCATGTCGACCCGTTCGCGTGCGCAGCTGAACAGGAACAGCGCCAGCGCGAAGCCGAGCCCGGAGCCGAGCGCCAGGCCGAAGCCCTCGACCAGGTTGGCCTCGTTGGTGGCGTTGAGCAGCGGCACCGCGAGGATGATGCAGTTGGTCGTGATCAGCACCAGGTAGATGCCGAACTTGCCGTGCAGCACCTTGTTCACCTTCTTCAGGATCAGGTCGGTGCCCTGCACCAGGCAGGCGACGATGCCGATGAAAATGATGATCTGCAGGAAGTCGAGGTGCAGCGGGCGCATGACGAATTCGTTCAGTGCCCAGGAGAGCATGCCGGAGAGCAGGCCGACCACGGTGAACGTCACGCCCATGCCGATGGCGGTCTCCTTCTTGCGGCTGACCCCGAAGAAGACGCACAGGCCGAGGTAGCGGGTGAAGACCATGTTGTTGATCAGCGCCGAGCCGATCACCACCGAGATCAGCACCGCCATCGCCGACGGCGCGATGGACCACATCAGGTCGGTTCCGGCCAGGCTCAGCAGGTAGTGGTCGGCGACGTTGAGCGTCTCGGTGGTGGTGACCAGGAAGGTGCCGGGGTCGGTGCCGGGCGCGACGGCGACCACGTCGATCAGGATGTCGGCATCGTCGGCGCGCACCAGGCGCAGCAGGCCGGGGTCGGGGGGCGGCGCGCCCTCGACCAGCAGCTGGGTGTCGTTGAGGACCTTCGCTTCAGCCATGGCAGCCCTTGTAGTCGTCCTTCACGGCGACCCCCCGTTTGAGATCGACCCAGTTGAACAGGGCCATGATCAGGCCGATGGTGAAGAAGCCGCCGGCCGGGAGGATCACCAGAAGCAGCGGGTTGAAGTCGACGAGCGGGATGCCGAGCACGCTGCCGCTGCCGAGCAACTCGCGCAGCGCGCCGGTCAGGATCATGGCGACCAGGAAGCCGAGCCCCATGCCGAAGCCGTCCCAGAAGGCCGGGGCAACGGGGTGCTTCATCGCGAACAGCTCCATGCGCGAGATGATGATCGCAAAGGCGACGATCAGCTTCACGTAGAGGCCGACCTCGGCGTAGATGACGGGGAAGAACGCGGCCAGCACCATGTCCATGACACTGACCCAGATGGCGATGATGATGACGAACAGCGGCACGCGGATCTTCGGGATGATCACCGGCCGCAGCAGCGACGCGGACACGCTCGAGAGCACCTGTACGACGAACACCGCGACACCGAGCATGACGCCGTTCTTCACCGTGGTGGTCACGGCGACCGCGGGGCACAGGCTCAGCGCCAGGCGGAAGACCGGGTTCTCGTCGAACAGGCCGCGCATCAGCAGCGTGCCGACCGGGGGCGAGGTGCGGGTGGCGGCGGTGGTCACAGGTGTTCCTCCACGAGGTCCATGCGCTTGCGGAAATTGCGCAGCGCGCGCTTGACGCCGTCGGCGACCGCGACGCTCGAGATGGTCGCGCCGGTGATGGCGTGGATGTCCGGATGGGTGGCGAGGTCGTCAGCGTGTTGCCGGATCCAGTCGTCGAGCCCGGTCTCGCCCAGCGCCTCGAGGGCGGCGCGCCATTCGTTCGGCAGCGGATCCTTGGTCACCTCGATGGTCGCGATGTCGTCGTAGCTGCGCCCCGTGAACTGGTGCTTGAAGTAGGGCTCGGTGATCTGGTCACCCAGGCCGGGGTCCTCCTCGTGCTCGATGATCTCGATGCCGCGGAGGTTGAACTCGGGGTCGATGGCGAGGAAAAAACGAATCCAGGTCTTGAAACCGATGCTCTTGCCCTCGATGACGTAGCCCGCGGCCGTGCCGTTCTCGTAGCCGGTGAAGAAGCGGCCGACGTAGCGCAGCTCCTGATCCTCACTCGGGCGGGCGACGCTCTCGACCCAGGCTCCGGCATCGCTTGATGCGACCTCCGCCGGCACGTCGCGGGTTGCGAGCACGTTGCCGACGGCGTCGAGCTGCACCAGGCGCTTATCGCCCA
>JBFIFF010000159.1:0-5341 GCA_041602955.1 Gammaproteobacteria bacterium
GCATCGGCTCGGGCCGGCGCATCGACCTCGACATCTCGGGCCCCGACCTCGAGCAGCTCCTCGCGGTGGCCGGCGATGCGATGCGTCGCATCGCCAAGGCCATGCCGCTGGAGGCCGGTCACCAGCTGCGGCCGAACCCCGGCCTCGAGCTGGGCGCTCCCGAGGTGCGCGTGATCCCGGACCGCCTGCGCCTCGCCGACAACGGCGTCACCGCCCGCGAGCTCGCCGAGGCGATCGACGCGGCCAACGACGGTCTGCGCGTCACCGAGGTCGCCGACGGCAGCAGCCGCATCGACCTGACCCTGATGGGGCCGCGCAACGGCATCGACTCCACCCAGAGCATCGGCAGCCTGCCCGTGGTCACCCCGTCCGGCGCGGTGATCCCGGTGACCCAGCTCGCCGACCTCGTCATGACCGCGGGACCGACCGAGCTGCGCCACCGCGAGCGCGAGCGCACCATCACCCTCGAGATCCGCCCGGCACCGGGGGTGCCGCTCGAGGCGGCGCTCGACCTGCTGCGCGACGAGGTGATGCGCCCGCTGGAGGCCGCGGGGCTGCCCTCGGGCGTCAAGCTCGGCCTGTCGGGCACCGCCGACCAGCTGGCGCAGACCTGGGACGCGATGGTCGTGCAGCTCGCGCTGGCGCTGGTGATCGTCTACCTGGTGATGGCGGTGCTGTTCGAGAGCTTCTTCTACCCGCTGGTGATCCTGCTCTCGGTGCCGGTCGCCGCGGTCGGCGGCATCGTCGGTCTCGCGCTGCTCAACCTCGCGGTGTTCCAGCCGCTCGACATGCTGACGCTGCTCGGCTTCGTGATCCTGGTCGGCATCGTCGTCAACAACGCCATCCTGATCGTGCACCAGGCGCTGCACCTGCGCCGCGAGCGCGGCCTGGAGCCGCACGCGGCCGTCGCCACGGCGACCCGCAACCGGCTGCGGCCGATCTTCATGTCCACGCTGACCAGCGTGTTCGGCATGCTGCCGCTGGTACTGTTCCCCGGCGCGGGCTCGGAGCTCTACCGCGGCCTCGGCAGCGTGGTCATCGGCGGACTGTCGATGTCGGCGGTGCTGACGCTGCTGATCGTGCCGCCGATGCTCGGGTTACTGATGCCCGCACTCGAGGCGCGGCACGACGCGCAGAGGAGCTGACGGGTTCCAGACGATTCATGGTCGCGGCCTGGAGGCCGCTGCTCCAGGTCGGGCCATGCACCACGTGGCGCGTATGACTGACGGATGCCCTGGCCCATCCTAGGTCTCTGATGACCGCTCGGCTGTCACCTCGACGACGCGCAACCGCCACGTCCGGTACCAGCGTTGCCGGCCGAGGCGTTGCGCCTCGCGGTGCTCGGGGTGGGCGCCCCACGCGTGCAGCGCGTCGAGGTCACGCCAGTAGGAGACGGTGATCCCCCTCGCACCCTCGTGCACCGATTCGACGCCGAGGAACCCGGGCTGGCCGCGGGCCAACGCGAGCATGCGCTCGGCCATCGCCGCGTAGCCGTCGAGGTCGTCGGTCTGCTCGGTGGTGAAGATCACCGCCACGTAGGGCGGTTCTGGTGCCGTGGCGGGGAAGGGGTCGTGCAAAGTGACGGTGCCGGGCCGCGCCATGACGCGGCCCGGCACCCAGCCTCATGCCGGTGAAGAGCTGGGCGTCCCGTCCGGTTTCGCCGAGCCACCGCCCTGCACCTCGTCAGCACCGATCGACTGGTCCTTGACGGTCTCGTACCAGAGGTCGTGGTGCTGCGCAGCCCAGTTGGTGTCGACGTGACCGTTGACCATGCCCTCGAGCGCCCCCTCGGTACCGAGGGTGGCGATGTAGATGTGGCCGAGCATCATGGCGCCGACGATCAGGCCGCTGATGCCGTGCAGGTAGAGCATGTCCTGCATGGTCTCGCGGGTCTGCCCGAACTGCGGGAAGTCGAGCACCATGCCGGTGACGACGATCACCCCGCCGGCCAGCGCGACGACCCAGAACCAGACCTTCTCGCCGCCGTTGAGGAACTCGGCGTGCGGGTGGCCCTTGCCGACCAGGCCGCCGCCCTTGGCGAACCACGCGAAGTCGATACCCTTCGGGATGTTGTCCTTGATCCAGGCCACCACCATCACCACCAGGCCGACGAACAGCAGCGGGCCGAGGTAGTTGTGGGCGTTCTTCGACAGCAGCGCCAGCGTTCCGAAGGCCTCCTTGCCGAACAGCGGGATCAGCAGCGGCTTGCCGTAGAGGAGCACCAGGCCGGTGACCAGCTGGATGATGAACAGCACCGCCACCCACCAGTGGATGATGCGGTGGATCAGCGGCCAGCGCTCGACGACGCGTCCCGAACGCCCCTTGTCGAGGCGCACCGTGCCGCGTGCCAGGTAGAAAAGCACCACCGCGCCGGCGAAGATCGCGAACGACCAGGCGCCGATCTTCATGACCTCCTCGTTGCGCGCGAACTGCCACGCGGTGCCGCTGGGATTGATCAGGTTGCTCGACTGGTCGGGGGCGGAAGCGGAATAGCCACTCTCGCCCTGGCGCAGGGTCCGCCAGTAGTCGGCCGCGATGTCGCCGCTACCCGGAGGCGCGGCGAGGGGGCGCTGGGCCATGGCGCGCTGTTCCTGGGCCAGCGCCGTGCCGGCGCCGAGCAGCATCAGGACCAGGAGGAAGGTTACGAGGCCGATCGGCCCGCGAGGCGCTCGAGAAACCGCAGACATGCTCATGTGCGTTCACCTGCTACCAGTGTCCCACCGGTGGAGGACCGGCAGGGCGGTGGGACGGGAAGCCGGTGGCGCCCCGCCGCTCGGACGGGGCGCCACCCTGGTCGTGGTTACTTCGCTTCCCCGCGCGCCTGCTCACGCTGGCGGCGGCCGTAGGCGAGATCCCAGCCCCAGGCCCCGGCCCCCGCGCCGCGCCAGACGACGCGCTCGCGGAAAATGTCGGAGACCATGTTGGCGTCGCCGGCGAGCAGCGCCTTGGTCGCGCACATCTCGGCGCACGCGGGCAGCTTGCCCTCGGCGAGACGGTTCGAGCCGTACTTGCGCTTCTCGTCGACCGAGCCGACCTCCTCGGGACCGCCGGCGCAGAAGGTGCACTTGTCCATCTTGCCGCGCGAGCCGAACGAACTCTGCGTCGGGAACTGCGGTGCCCCGAACGGGCAGGCGAAGAAGCAGTAGCCGCAGCCGATGCAGATGTCCTTGTCGTGCAGCACCACGCCGTCGTTGGTCTGGTAGATGGTGTCCACCGGGCAGACCGCGATGCACGGGGCATCGGAGCAGTGCATGCAGGCGACCGAGATCGAGCGTTCGCCCTCCTGGCCGTCGTTGATGGTCACCACCCGCCGACGGTTGATGCCCCAGGGGACCTCGTTCTCGTTCTTGCAGGCGGTTACACAGCCGTTGCACTCGATGCAGCGGTCGGTATCACAGAGAAATCTCATGCGTGCCATGGGTCAGTCCTCCTCAGGCAGCCTTGATCCGACACAGGGAGACCTTGCTCTCCTGCATCTGGGTCACGGAGTCGTAGCCGTAGGTCATGACGGTGTTGGCCGCCTCGCCGAGGACGTAGGGGTCGGCGCCCGGCGGGTACTTGCTGCGGAGATCCTCGCCCTGCATGTGGCCGGCGAAGTGGAACGGCAGGAACACCACCCCGGGCGCAACGCGACGGGTGATCATGGCCTTGACCTTGATCCGGGCGCCCTCCGGGCCTTCGACCCAGAGCATGCCTCCGTCACGGACGCCGGCGTTGTTGGCATCCGACGGGTGGATCTCGGCGAACATGTCCTGCTGCAGCTCGGCCAGCCACGGGTTCGACCGCGACTCGTCGCCGCCACCCTCGTACTCCACCAGGCGCCCGCTGGTCAGGATCAGCGGGTAGTCCTTGGAGAAGTCCTTGTCCTGGATCGACTTGTAGAGGGTCGGCAGCCGGTAGTGCGACTTGCGGTCCTCGTAGGTCGGGTACTTGGCGACCAGGTCGCGCCGCGGCGTGTAGAGCGGCTCGCGATGGATCGGTACCGGGTCTGGGAAGGTCCAGACGACGGTGCGGGCCTTGGCGTTGCCGAACGGTGCGCAGCCGTGCTTGATGGCGACCCGCTGGATGCCGCCGGAGAGGTCGGTCTTCCAGTTCTTGCCCTCGGCCTCGGCCTTCTCGGCGTCGGTCAGGTCGTCCCACCAGCCGAGCTTCTTGAGCATGTCGGCGGTGAACTCCGGGTGGCCGTCCTTGATCTCGCTGCCGACCGGGTAGGAGCCCTCGGCGAGCAGGTTGACCCCGTCACGCTCGACCCCGAAGCGGGCGCGGAAGTTGAGCCCGCCCTCGGCGACCGGCTTGCTCGGGTCGTAGAGGATCGGCGTCCCCGGGTGCTTCATCTCCGCGGTGCCCCAGCACGGCCACGGCATGCCGTAGTAGTCGCCGTTGGCCGGCCCGCCCTCGGCGAGCAGGGTGTCGTAGTTGAAGGTGCCCCAGTTCTGCTGGTGCTGCTTGAGCCGCTCCGGGCTCTGCCCGGTGTAGCCGATCGTCCACATCCCCTTGTTGAACTCGCGGGTGATGTCTTCGATGTTCGGCTCGTCGCTGCTGACCTGGATGTTCTTGCACAGCTCGTCGGCGTAGCCGAGTTTCTTGGCGAACTTGTACATGATGGTGTGGTCGGGCAACGACTCGAACATCGGTTCGATGACCTTGTCGCGCCACTGCAGCGAGCGGTTCGACGCGGTGACCGAGCCGTAGGTCTCGAACTGGGTCGAGGCCGGCAGCAGGTAGACCCCGTCCTGGCGCGTGTGCATGACGGCACTCGCGGTCGGGTAGGGGTCGATGATCACCATCAGGTCGAGCTTGTTCATCGCCTCGACCATCTCGGCGCCGCGCGTCTGGCTGTTCGGCGCGTGGCCCCAGAACACCATCGCGCGCAGGTTGTCGCGCTGGGCGATGTTCTGCTTGTCCTCGAGCACGCCGTCGATCCAGCGCGAGACCGGGATGCCGCTGGCGTTCATGTTGGCCAGCGGCTTCTTGTCGCCCGCCCCGCTGCTGTCCTCGTCGCCGAAGAACTCGCCGGGCTTCTCCTCCTTGTCGAAGCGGCCCGCGAGCCAGTCGTAGTCGACGCCCCAGACGCGCGCCCAGTGCTTCCAGGCGCCCGCCGAGAGGCCGTAGTAGCCCGGCAGCGAATGGCTGAGGACGCAGAAGTCGGTCGCGCCCTGGACGTTGTCGTGGCCGCGGAAGATGTTCGCACCGCCGCCGGAGACGCCCATGTTGCCGAGCGCCAGCTGCAGGATGCAGTAGGCGCGCGTGTTGTTGTTGCCGTTGGTGTGCTGGGTGCCGCCCATGCACCAGACGATGGTGCCGGGGCGGCTGTCGGCCAGGGTCTTGGCCACCCGCTCCA
>JBFIFF010000160.1:0-5340 GCA_041602955.1 Gammaproteobacteria bacterium
CTCAGCGACATCCTCGGCGACGAGGACCACCTCGGCGACATGGATTTCAAGGTGGTCGGCAGTGGCCAGGGTATCACCGCGCTGCAGATGGACATCAAGATCGACGGCATCACCCGCGAGATCATGGAGGCCGCGCTGGCGCAGGCGCGCGATGGTCGCCTGCACATCCTCGGCGAGATGGCCAAGGTGATCAGCGCCCCGCGCGAGGACATCTCCGAGTACGCGCCGCGCATCATCACCATCAAGATCGACCCGGAGAAGATCCGCGACGTGATCGGCAAGGGCGGGGCGACCATCCGTGCCATCACCGAGGAGACCGGGGCCACCATCGACATCACCGACGACGGTACGGTCAAGATCGCCTCGGTCGACAAGTCGGCCGGCGATGCGGCACGCCTGCGCATCGAGGAGATCACCGCCGACGTCGAGGTGGGCAAGATCTACAACGGCAAGGTGGTCAAGCTGATGGACTTCGGCGCCTTCGTCTCGATCCTCCCTGGCCGCGACGGTCTCGTGCACATCTCGCAGATCTGCGAGGAGCGCGTTCAGAACGTCAGCGATAAGCTCAGCGAGGGCGACATGGTGCGGGTCAAGGTGCTTGAGGTCGATCGCCAGGGGCGTGTGCGCCTGAGCATGAAGGCGGTCGAAGACTGACGACGCACCGTCGTCTCGGTCCAGTGCGGGGGAGCTTCGGCTCCCCCGCGTCGTTTTGCGCTGCGCAGTTCAGCCGGTGCGCTCGGTACCGGACCCGTCATCGGCCTCCAGTGCGTCGAGCAACGCCTTGCGCAGCAGCTCGAGATGCTCGGGGTCGGTGATCGGCGCGTCGTTCTCGTCGGTGATGTAGAACACGTCCTCGGCGCGATTGCCGAAGGTGCCGATCTTGGCGTTCTGCACCCGCGCGCCGCAGCTGGCGAACGCCTGGCCGATGCGTGAGAGCAGTCCGGGGCGGTCGGCGGCGATCAGCTCCACCACCGTCCGCTCGCCGGTGAGATCGCTGCTGAAGTCGACCCGCGCCGGGAGCGGGAAGTGCTGCAGGTGGCGTGGTGTACGGCGCGCCACCTTGTGCGGGGCGCTGCCCGGGCTGGCGAGTCCGCGCTGCAGGCGCGCGCGGATTTCATCGAGCCGGTAGCTGGCCTCGATCGGCGCGCCCGAGTCGTCGAGCACGACGTAGCTGTCGAGGGTGCGTCCGTTGCGCGACGAGATGATGCGCGCATCGACCACCGTCAGCCCGAGCTGTTCGAGGATCGAGGTGGTCTGGGCGAACAGCCGCTCGGTGTCACGGGTGTAGACGAAGATCTCCGTGCCGCCGCGCGGACCCTCCTGGCGCACCGCGATCAACGGCTGCTCGGGGGCGTCGTGGGTGGCGATCAGCTGCGTGTGCCAGGCGATCTCGTCGGCCTTGTGACGCAGGAAGTACTCGTCGCTGAACTCGGCCCAGATGGCATTGACCTGTGCGTCCGGAATCTGACGCGACTTGAGCAGAGCGCGCGCCATGGTGCTGACCCCGCGGATGCGCTCCTGGGCGTCGAGCGGGTGTTCGAGGCCGCGGCGCAGGGCGCGCTTGGTCGAGGTGTAGAGCTCGGCCAGCAGGGTCTCCTTCCACGAGGTCCACAGCTTCGGGTTGGTGGCGCGGATGTCGGCCACGGTGAGCAGGTAGAGGTAGTCGAGGCGCACCTGGTCGCCGACCATGTTGGCGAAGCTGTTGATCACGTCGGGATCGCTGGTGTCCTCGCGTTGCGCGGTGCGCGACATCGCCAGGTGGTTGTCGACCAGCCAGGTGACCAGCTGCGTGTCGTAGCGGCCGAGGTAGTGGTCGCGGCAGAACTGCTCGGCGTCGCTGGCGCCGAGCTTGGAGTGGTCGCCCCCGCGGCCCTTGGCGATGTCGTGGAACAGTCCCGCCAGGTAGAGCAGCTCGATTTTCGGCAGCGCCTGGATGATCTGGCTCAGGCGCGGGAACTCGTGGTGGTGCTCGGGTACCGCGAAGCGGCGCAGGTTGCGCACCACGCGCAGCGTGTGCTCGTCGACGGTGTAGACGTGGAACAGGTCGTACTGCATCAGCCCGACCACCGCGCCGAAGGCTGGCAGGTAGGCGGCGAGCACGCCGTAGCGGTTCATGCGGCGCAGTTCGTGGGTGATCCCGTTCGGCTGGCGCAGGATTTCCATGAACAGGCTGCGCGCGCGCACGTCGTCGCGGAACGCGTCGTCGATCAGGTGGCGGTGGCTGCGCACCAGGCGGATGGTCGAGGCGCGCACACCCTGCAACTCCGGGTGCTGCTGCATGAGCAGGAACAGCTCGAGCAGGGCGAAAGGGTAGGTGACGAAGACGTCGTCGCTGATCGCTTCGAGGAAGCGATGGCGCACCTGGAAGCGCCGGTTGAGCGGCTGTGGCGAGGCGTGGTCGTCGGCGTAGAGGATGGTTTCCTGGAATAGCTGCAGCAGCATTTCGTTGAGCCGCGAGAGTTCCATCACCACGCGGTAGTACTGCTTCATGAACTGCTCGACGCCGAGATGTCCGTCGGCGCCGTCGTGGTAGCCGAACTGCTCGGCGAGCGTCCGCTGGTAGTCGAACAGCAGGCGGTCCTCGCGCCGCCCGGCGAGGACGTGCAGGCCGGAGCGCACCTGCCACAGGAAGTCCTGACCCTCGATCAGCGTCGCGTACTCGTCCTCGGTGAGGAACCCGTGGTCGACCAGGTCATGCAGGGTCTCGGCGGCGAAATGGCGCTTCGAGACCCAGCCGATCATCTGGATGTCGCGCAGCCCGCCCGGACTCTCCTTGACGTTGGGCTCGAGGTTGTAGCCGGTGTCGTGGTAGCGCGCGTGGCGCGCCAGCTGTTCGGCGAGCTTCTCCTCGAAGTAGCGGCGGCTGGTCCAGACACTGTCGTCGCGGATCAGGCCGCCGAGCGCGGCGAACAGGTCCTCGGCGCCGCACAGCCGGCGTGCCTCCAGCAAGTTGGTCTCGATGGTGATGTCGCGCGCGCTCTGCTCGATGCACTCGGCCAGCGAGCGCACGCTGTGGCCGACCTCCAGACCGATATCCCAGAGGAAGGTGATGAATGGCTCGATGCGGGCGCGGTAGCGCTCGTGGTCGTCGCCGCGCAGCAGGATCATCAGGTCGATGTCGGAGCCGAGGTGCAGCTCGCCGCGCCCGTAACCGCCGACCGCGATCAGCGCGATGTCGGCGTCGGCATCATCGAAGTTGCGCAGCCAGGCCCGGCGGAGGATGGCATCGATGAAGGCCGCATGGCGGGGCACCAGCAGGCTCGCCGGGGTGCCCTCGAGGTACGCTGTGCGCTGGTCCTCGATCGCGCCGGCGAGCGCATCGCGGAACAGGCCAACCGGGTTGGCGGTCGTGGACAGGTCGCGGTCGAAGGCGGAGAAGTCGCGGCCGGTCAGCGTGTCGGCGTCGCTTGCCGGCATCTCAGATCGCCTCGCCCTGGCGCAGGGTCAGCACCTCGACTCCGGTGTCGGTCACCGCCAGCGTATGCTCCCACTGTGCCGACGGGCTGCGGTCCTTGGTGACCACGGTCCAGTTGTCGGGCAGCAGCTTCACGTGGCGCTTGCCGGCGTTGACCATCGGCTCGATGGTGAAGGTCATGCCCGGCACCAGCTCGAGACCGGTGCCCGGGGTGCCGTAGTGGAGCACCTGTGGGTCCTCGTGGAAGGCGCGGCCGATGCCGTGCCCGCAGTACTCGCGCACGATCGAGCAGCCGTTCTCCTCGGCATGCCGCTGGATCGCGGCGCCGAGGTCGCCGAGGCGGGCGCCGGGGCGCACCATGCGGATGGCGAGGTAGAGGCACTCCTGGGCGATGCGGGTCACGTGACGCGCGCGCTGGCTCGGTTCGCCGACGAAGAACATCTGGCTGGTGTCGCCGTGGAAGCCGTCCTTGATCACCGTGATGTCGAGGTTGACGATGTCGCCATCCTTCAGCGGCTTCGGCCCCGGGATGCCGTGGCACACCTGGTGGTTGACCGAGCTGCAGATCGACTTGGGGAAGCCGTGGTAATTGAGCGGCGCCGGAATCGCCTTCTGCACGTCGACGATGTAGGCGTGGCAGATGCGGTCCAGTTCGTCGGTGGTCACGCCGGCGACGACGTGCGGTGCGATCATCTCCAGCACCTCGGCCGCCAGGCGTCCGGCGACGCGCATCCGGTCGATCTCCGCAGCGGTCTTGATCTCGATGGCCATCGGGGATGCGGGCTCTCTGGGGCTGGTTCGCTGGGCGGCGGGCGCGTGCGCAAGGGGCTGGGGCGGCTGGACGGAGGGCCGGTGGTCAAATTGCCGTGAAGGCGCCGGTCATGGTATAAATCCGCCCGCCGAAAGGCAATCAGGCGCGGTCTCCGGCAGCCCCGGGTCCGCGCCTCATTTCACACATGCACCGGCACGTGCGAGGGGGTGCCCGCCCGACGGGTTCTCGCATGGGGTGCATGGAGGAAACAACCCTGACTGGAGAACGTCTATCATGGCCAGCGTATCCATGCGCCAGATGCTGGAGGCCGGTGTCCACTTCGGCCACCAGACCCGCTACTGGAACCCGAAGATGGCACCCTACATCTTCGGCTCCCGCAACAACATCCACATTATCAACCTCGAGAAGTCGCTGCCGCTCTTCACCGAGGCGATGAACTACCTGAGCAGTCTCGCCGCCCGTCGCGGCAAGATCCTGCTGGTCGGGACCAAGCGCAACGCCAGCGAGCACGTCAAGCGCGAGGCGGAGCGGTGCAACATGCCCTACGTCAACTTCCGTTGGCTGGGTGGCATGCTGACCAACTTCAAGACCATCAAACAGTCGATCAAGCGCCTCAAGGAACTCGACGCGATGGAGCAGGAGGGCGGCTTCAACCGTTTCAGCAAGAAGGAGGCGCTGAGCCTGCGCCGCGAGCGCGACAAGCTCGAGCGCAGCCTGGGCGGCATCAAGGACATGGACGGACTGCCCGACGCGCTGTTCGTCATCGACATCGGACACGAGAAGATCGCCGTCAGCGAAGCACGCAAGCTCGGCATCCCGGTGGTCGGCGTGGTCGACACCAACCACAATCCCGACAACATCGACTACCTGATCCCCGGCAACGACGACTCGATGCGCTCGATCCAGCTCTATTGCCAGAGCGTCTCCGAGGCGATCCTCAGCGGGTTGGCCAGCATGGGTCAGGTCTCCAACGAAGAGCAGCCGCCCGAGGCGTCTTCGCCCGAGCCGGTCGTCGAGGAGCCGCCGGCCGAGCCCGCCCCCGCCGAGTAACGAGCGTCGCGCCGGGTTGCGGCCCGGCCGCCCGGTCGGTGAGACCGAACAACATCGAGGTGTGAACAGATGACGATTACCGCGAGCATGGTCAAGGAGCTGC
>JBFIFF010000161.1:0-5319 GCA_041602955.1 Gammaproteobacteria bacterium
GACGGGCCGCCGTTCGCCGTCCACCAGGACGAGGTCGAGGCGCTCTACGCCGCATGGCGACCTGAACTGCTCGGCCGGCACGACATCCTCGCCGAGGTCCCGCGCTTCCGCGACAAGGGCGTGAGCGGCATGCACGAGACGGTCTACCGCCTGACCGCCCCCGGGCCTGCCTGAATCCAACGAACAGGAACTCTAGAGATGCGTGACACCGTAACGAGCCACTTCCCGGTCCCCGACCTCGCCAGCCTGCCCGACGACGTGCGCGAGCGCATCGAGGCGGTGCAGGCCAAGGCCGGCTTCATCCCCAACGTCTTCGCGGTCCTCGCCGCGCGCCCCGACGAGTTCCGTGCCTTTTTTGCCTACCACGACGCGCTGATGGAAAAGGAAGGCGGCCTGAGCAAGGCCGAGCGCGAGATGATCGTCGTGGTCACCAGCGCGGCCAACGACTGCGAGTACTGCGTCATCGCCCACGGTGCGCTGGTGCGCATCTACTCGAAGCGGCCGAAGCTCGCCGACCAGCTCGCGGTCAACTACCGCACCGCCGCTCTCAGCGAGCGCGAGCGCGTCATGCTCGACTTCGCGGTGCAGGTCGCGGTCGACCCGGGCAGCGTCGAACAGGCCGACATCGAGGTGTTGCGCGCCTTCGGCTTCGACGACGACGAGATCTGGGACATCGGCGCCATCAGCGCCTTCTTCGGCCTGTCCAACCGTCTCGCCGCGGTGACCGGCATGCGCGCCAACGACGAGTTCTACCTGCTCGGTCGCCTGCCGCGCGAGAAGAAGTGAGCGCGACGCGCTACCCCATGCGCCTGATGGGGCCGGACGAGGCCCCGATCCGGCCCGAGATCGAACTGCTCGGCGAGCACCTGCCGCTCGCAGGTTCCCGCGTCCTCGAGCTGGGGTGTGGCGCCGCCGCCATGACCCGGTTGCTCGCGGAACGCACCCCGGTCGCGTCGATCCTCGCCACCGAGGTCGATGCGGTCCAGCACGCGAAGAACCTCGACGCCGAGCCGATCCCCAAGGTGACCTTCGCCGCCGGCGGTGCCGAGCGTATCGACGTCGCCGACGCCAGCGTCGACATCGTGCTGATGTTCAAGTCGTTGCACCACGTGCCGGGTGACCTGCTCGACGACGCCCTCGACGAGATCGCGCGCGTGCTGCGCCCGGGGGGGCTGGCCTGGATCTCCGAACCGGTCTACGCCGGCCCCTACAACGACGTCATGAAGCTGTTCCACGACGAGCGCGAGGTGCGCGAACAGGCCTTCGCGGCGCTCGGGCGGGCGGTTGCCGCGGGTCGCCTGGAACTGGTCGATGAGCTCTTCTTTCGTGCCCCGGTGCGGTTCGCCGACTTCGCCGAGTTCGACCGCCGCATGCTCCAGGTCACGCACACCGCGCACCGGCTCGACGACGCGCTGCGTGCGCGGGTGCGCGCGGCCTTCGAGGCCCACCTCGACGGCGATGGCGCCCGCTTCGCCCAGCCGATGCGCGTCGACCTGCTGCGCAGGCCGGCCTGAGCCGGACCGGGGGCGCGCCTAGGCGTCCCCGCCGTGCTTGCCGGGCCCCCAGCCGACACCGGCGAGCGCGCGTTCGGCGATCCCGGCCGGCCGTGTCTCGAGGTCGGTCGCCATGGTGTCGTTCCAGCGGTTGAGGTAGCCGAACAGCGCGATGGTGGCGACGAGCTCGACGATCTGGCCGTCGTCGAAGTGCGCGCGCAGCGCATCGAAATCCTCTTCTTCGGCCTCGTTGGGCAGCGTCGAGGCCTTCCAGGCTAGGCGCAGCGCGGCGCGCTCGGCATCGTCGAACAGCGGGCTGGTCTGGAAATCCCACACCGCGGCGATCTTCGAGTCCGAGGCGCGGTAGATGCTCGCCAGGTTGGCCATGTGCGCCTGGCAGTAGCGGCAGCCTGCGGCCTGGCTGGCGACCAGGCTGACCAGCATCTTCAGCTCCTCCGCCACCGTGCCCTGGTAGAGCACCGCGCGGTTGAGGTCCATGAAGGCGCGCGCGATCTCGGGTCGGCGCGCCATGGTCAGGATGCTGTTGGGCACGAAGCCGCGCGTTTTCGCGTAGTGGTCGAAGCGCTCGGCGAATTCGGCGACGGCAGCGCGGGGCAGGGGGGCGACATGGGCCATGCAGGCTCTCCGGGTGCTGCGGTCAGAGTCCGACCGGGCGCAGGTCGAGTCGACCGTCGCGCAGCGCCGGGCACCAGTAGGTGGCCCCGGTCAGCGGCCGGGTGAAGCCGAACAGCGCGTCGGTCACGCCGTCGTCGAGACCGGCCATGCGCCGCATCTGCGCCTCGAAGGCATCGAGCGATCGACCGAAGGCGGCGAACTGCAGCCCGGCGTTGACGCCGTCAGTCCAGGGCATCGAGCGACGCACCACGAACGCCTGCGGGTCGAAGCTCTCCTGCGCGGTGCGCTTGACGTGCGCCGACAGCGGCGCGTCGAACTCCTCGTTGCTGTCGCGGTGGCGGCCGATCGTTGCGTCCTGCGCCTCGCGCCCCATCGCGTCGAAGGCGTCGAGATCGTGCAGCCACTGCTGCACGGCGACGAAGCTCGAGCCGTGCAACGGGCTGTCGCTGTCGGTCACCGATGCGGCTGCCACCGCGGCGTCGCCCTCGGGGTTCTCGGTGCCGTCTTCGTAACCGGTCAGGTCCCTGCAGTCGGCGTGGGTGAAGGCGTCGACGACGTCGTCGAGCGCGAACGCCGCGCCGAGCAGGCGTCCCAGCTCGCGCCCGCGGTGCAGCAGTTCGCCGCGATCCTCGCCGCGCAGCCAGAGCCACAGCGCACCGTGTGTCGCCGGGACCTCGACGCCGGGCCCGACCAGGGGACGGAACGGTCGCAGGCCCTCGATCTCCGCGCCGAGCGCGGCGACCAGCGCGGGGCCGAGCCCGACGACGATGCGCTCGCCGTCGACGGCGTCGCACAGCGCGGCGAGCGCACCGCGCGCATCGCCACCGGGTTCCAGGGCGAAGCCGAGGTAGCGGGCGTGGGGCGGCGACGGGAGCAGGATGCCGGGTTGGATCGGGGTCATGGCGGTCGCGGTCCTTGGTCTGGTCGTGGAGGCGTCAGAGGCCGCGTGCCTGCTCGCGCAGCACGAACTTCTGCACCTTGCCGGTCGAGGTCTTGGGCAGCGGGCCGAAGACCACGGTCTTGGGCGCCTTGAAGTGGGCCATGTGGTCGCGGCAGAAGGCGATGATCTCGTCGGCATCGGCCTCGGCGCCGTCGCGCAGCGTGACGAAGGCGCACGGCGTCTCGCCCCACTTGGCGTCGGGACGCGCGACCACCGCCGCCTCGAGCACCGCGGGATGACGGTAGAGCACCCCCTCGATCTCGACGCTGGAGATGTTCTCGCCACCGGAGATGATGATGTCCTTGGAGCGGTCCTTGATCTGCAGGTAGCCGTCGGGGTGCAGCACCGCGAGGTCGCCGCTGTGGAACCAGCCGCCGGCGAACGCGGCGTCGGTCGCGCTCGGGTTCTTGAGGTAGCCGCGCATGACGATGTTGCCGCGGAAGAAGATCTCGCCGAGCGTCTCGCCGTCGGCCGGCACCGGTTCGAGGGTGTCGGGGTCGGCGACCATCAGGCCGTCGAGCACCGGGTAGCGCACCCCCTGGCGGCTGTTGATCTCCGCGCGCTCCCCGGCGGACAGCGCGTCCCACTCGCCGTGCCACTCGCAGGTGACCGCCGGGCCGTAGGTCTCGGTCAGGCCGTAGACGTGGGTGACGCGGAAGCCCATGGCGTCCATCTTCTCGAGGATCGACGCCGGCGGCGGCGCCGCGGCGGTCATCACGTTGACCTCGTGCTCGATGCCGGCCTTCTGTTCGGCCGGGGCGTTGGCCAGCAGGTTGAGCACGATCGGCGCGCCGCAGAAGTGGCTGACCCGCTCGGCGCGGATCAGGTCGAAGATGGCGTCGGCGCGCACGTGACGCAGGCAGACGCTGGTGCCGGCCACCGCGGCCAGGGTCCACGGGAAGCACCAGCCGTTGCAGTGGAACATCGGCAGCGTCCAGAGGTACACCGGGTGGCGGCGCATGTCCCAGGCGAGCACGTTGCCGAGCGCGTTGAGGTAGGCGCCACGGTGGTGGTAGACGACCCCCTTGGGGTTGCCGGTGGTGCCCGAGGTGTAGTTCAGCGCGATGGCGTCCCACTCGTTCGCCGGCCGGTGCCAGGCGTAGTCGGGGTCGCCCTCGGCGAGCAACTCCTCGTAGGTCAGGCTGCCGATCAGGCGCCCGCCGTCGAACGACGGGTCGTCGATGTCGACCAACAGCGGTCGGACCGCCTGCATGCCGATGGCGCGTTCGACGGTCTCGGCGAACTCGCGGTCGCAGAGCACCACCCGTGCCTCGGCGTGCTGGAGGATGAAGCCGATCGCCTCGGCGTCGAGGCGGATGTTGATGGCATTGAGGACCGCGCCGCACATCGGCACGCCGAAGTGGGCCTCGAAGTGCTCCGGGGTGTTGGCGGCGACCACCGCGACGGTGTCACCGACGCCGACCCCGCGCGCGGCCAGCGCCGAGGCGAGGCGCCGGCAGCGGGCGTAGGTCTCGGCCCAGGTGCGGCGCGTGGCCCCGTGCGTGACGGCGATCCGTTGCGGGAAGGTCGCCGCGCTGCGCGCGAGAAACCCCAGCGGAGTCAGCGCGACGTGGTTGGCGGGGTTGCGTTCGAGTCCCTCGTCGTAGGGGTTGCTGCTCATCGGCGATGCCTCACCCTGGCCGGCGTGCGTGGCCGTCGAGTGTCCGACACCGTGCCCGGCATTGCAACGCGCCACGCCGGCTGAGCCAGGTCATGGCGCCGGGCCCGCCCCCTGCGGGGATAATCAGCCAACGACCGCATTCGCAGGAGAGCTTCGATGGCCGTGACCATCTACCACAATCCCCGCTGCAGCAAGTCGCGCCAGACCCTGGCCCTGTTGGAAGAACAGGGCCTCCGGCCCCGCGTCATCGAGTACCTCAAGACCCCGCCCGACGCGACCACGCTGCGTGCGCTGCTGAAGAAACTGGGCCTCGGTCCACGGGACATCCTGCGCCAGAAGGAGGCCAGGGAGGCGGGCATCGCCGATCTCGACGGCGACGCGCTGATCGAGGCGCTGGCCGCCCACCCGATCGCCATCGAGCGACCGATCGTCGTCAAGGGCGCCAAGGCGCGCCTCGGCCGCCCACCCGAGCAGGTCCTCGAGATCCTCTGAGCCGGCAGGCCTGCGGCCCGTTCCGCGGGACGTCCGCCGGGGGTGCGCTAGGCGAGGTCGCGCGTCCAGCCGCCGCGCCAGTCCCAGACGGCCCGCGCCGTGGCGCCCGGCAGTGGCAACAGGCGCACGTCGAGCGA
>JBFIFF010000162.1:0-5314 GCA_041602955.1 Gammaproteobacteria bacterium
AGCCCGGAGCCACCGGTGACCAGCCGGTGATCGGCCGCGGCGGCGCCGAGGGTCAGAAGGTCGGTGTCGGTCAGGGCGTCGGCGATGCCGTAGCTCACGCCGTCGGCGCGCAGCGCGGCGATCGCGCCACGGGTCGCCTCGACCCCGGCCGCGACCACCGGGTAGGGGAGCAGGCCGACCCGCTTGGCCGACTGCGCCGACATCAGGCGCACCAGCTGCGAGTCGGTCATCGGCGTCAGCGGGTGGTCCCGCATCGACGACTCCTCGAGCAGCAGGCCGCCGACGAACAGGTGGCCCATGTAGACCGAACGGCCGTTGGCCGGGAACGCCGGGCAGACCAGGGCGAAATCGTCGCCGAGGGCGTCGAGCAGGGCATCGGCGACCGGGCCGATGTTGCCCTCGGCGGTCGAATCGAAGGTGGAGCAGTACTTGAAGAAGACCTGCTCGGCGCCCTGCGCGCGCAGCCAGGCGAGCGCCGCGAGCGCATCGGCGACCGCCCGTGCCACCGGCGCGGTGCGCGACTTCAGCGCGACCACCACCGCCTCGGCGTCGCCGAGGTCGAGCGCGCCTGACGGGACACCGATCACCTGCACCGCGCGCATCCCCTGTCCGACCAGGGTGTTGGCCAGGTCGGTCGCGCCGGTGAAATCGTCGGCGATGGCTCCGAGGCGAACGGCCACGTTCAGGCGTCCGCCCCGGGCTGCGGCGTGTTGTCGCGGTTGTGGCCGGTGATCCAGCGCCCCAGGGGGCGACCGGCGGTCGTCGCGAGGACGCGGCCGTCGCCGCCTGCCCGCGCGGTGCTGCTCATGCCCGGCGGCGTTCTCCGTTCCACCCCGTCGCGGTCGTTCATGTCGCCTCCCTGATGGCCGCCGAGACCGTCGACGGAGCCCGCGGCCGGCCTGGCTGCTGGGCCGGTCGAGGTCGCGACCGGTTGCCCGCGGCGCGGGACATCCGGGGCCGACCGGCGAGCCGCTCGTGATCGCCGTCGCCGAACGGCGGCGTCCCGTGCCGGGGCTGGCGGGTGTCACGACGCGCCAGCGGTGGGCGCGACTGCCCATCGGCGGCGCTGCGGCGGATGCGGCGGTGGGTCCCCATGGCCATCCCGCCGTGCATCGTACCCGCACCTTTGGCTGGGGTCACATCATTCACTACACTAGGGACGAGAAGCAGGCCAGCACGCGCCGCCAAGGAATGGGTGGAGCCACATCCGAACCCACATGGAAGAGGACGTCGTGACCGAACCCCCTGCCTCCCAGGCCTGGAACCGCGGAATGAAGCCGACGTCCGGCCCGTGGTCGCGTCTCCCCGAGATCAGGATCCTGCACATCGCCGGCGACCCGGCGGATCAGGCGCGCTTCACGCGGGCCCTCGATCGCACGTTCGTCTCCCGCGCCCACCGACTGCAGCTGGAACAGGTGGACAGCCTCGCCGAGGGGCTGAAGAGGCTTGCCACCCAGCGCTATGGCCTGGTGGTGGCGAACCTCGAACTGCGCGACAGCACCGGCATCGCCACCGTCGAGGCCTTGGCCCCGGCCACCGGGGAGAGCCATCTGGTCGTCTACGCGCGCGACCATGACGCCGTGAGCGTCGCGGCCGCGCTGGAGCGGGGGGTCGGCGACTTCTTCGACGCGGCGATCTTCGATCCACGGGTGCTGGACCAGGTCCTCGGGCGTCTGATCGAACGCTTCCTGATGGCCAGCTCCCTGATGGAGGTGGTGCGTGGACGCGATGCGGTGCTGGCGCATCGTCGCGAGGCCGAACGGCAGATGCACCGGCTGCTCTCGGCGTTGCTCGCCGTCACACTCGAACCGCTCGCCAGGGAGCGGGCGATCGGGGGGGTCCTCGAACGGCTGATCGGCGACGTGATCACCGAGGACCTCGAGGCCGGGGCGTGCTTCCTGCACGATGTCGATGCCGGGGTCTGCCGGCTGCTCGTTCACCGCGGGCTCGATCCCGCCGGCGTGCCTGACGAAGTCGCGATCGACACCAGCGAGTGCGGCTGTCTGCGTCCGCGAGGCGACTGCCGCACCCGGTTCTTTCGCCCGGAGGACGGGCCGCCACCGCCCTGCCAGGCGATCCTGGGCCATCACGCCTGTTACGTGTCGACCTTGCTGGACCAGGACGCGGAACCGCTCGGCAGCCTCGTCGTCACCACCCGGCCGGAGAATCCGGTCGACGCCGGCCTCGAGGAGCTGGTGGAGAATGCTTCGCGCATCCTCTCCTCGATCATCATCCACCATCGGCACCTCGCCAACATCCGCCGTCTGCAGCAGGTCGTCGAGCAGAGCCCGCTGTCGGTGCTGCTGACGGATGCCGACGGCCAGATCACCTACGCCAACCCGAAGGTCTACGAACTGACCGGGTACCAGCCGGGCGAGGTGCTGGGCATGAACCCGCGCCTGTTCGCGTCGGGTCTGGTCAGCCGGAAGACCTTCGAGGCGATGTGGTCGCAGCTTCGCGCAGGCGAGGTCTGGGAAGGGGAGCTGATCAACCGCAAGAAGGGCGGCGAGCTCTTCACCGAGCAGGCGATCATCTCGCCGGTGTTCGATACCTCGGGCCGTCTCGAATGCTACGCCGCCGTCAAGCGGGACATCACCGAGGAACTGGAGTTCAAGGCGCGGATCAGGCACCAGGCCACCCACGACGCCCTGACCGACCTCGCCAACCGTGGCCTGGTCGGTGACCGTGTCTCGCTCGCGATCAACCACGCCCGGCGAGACGCGCTCAGCGTGGTGGCGCTGCTGATCGACATCGACGACTTCCGCGCCCTGAACGAGGCCCACGGGCACGCCGCCGGCGACGAGGTCCTGCGCGAGGTCGCGCGCCGGCTCAGCGCGCAGGCGCGTGACTACGATACCGTCGCGCGCCTCGGCAACGACGAGTTCATCGTCATTCTCGGCGACGTCGGCAAGGACCATGACATCCTCACCCTGGCGAGCCGCTACATGGCGCTGTTCGAGGCGCCGTTCATGACCGAGGGCGGCAGGTTCAAGCTGACCGCATCGATGGGCATCGCGGTCTATCCCCTCGACAGCACGGATGGCGAGGAACTGCTGCGTCACGCGGCCATGGCGCTGGCGCGGCAGAAGAGCCTCGGACCCGGCGGGTACGCGCTGTTCGGCCAGGAGATGGAGCAGGAACTGCGTGAGCGGTACGAGATGCTCTCGGCCCTGCGCACGGCGGTCGAGACCGAGCAGTTCGAACTCCATTACCAACCGCAGATCGATCCGGTCACCGGCAGGGTGGCCGGTGCGGAAGTGCTGTTGCGCTGGACCCTGCCCGACGGCCGCGCCATCCCGCCGGTGAAGTTCATCCCCCTGGCCGAATCGTGTGGCCTTATCGTTCCGATCGGAGCGTGGGTGCTGAGGACGGCCTGCCTGCAGTTCGCGGCGTGGACCCGCGAGCTGGGTCTCGCCATTCCGGTCTCGATCAACGTCTCGACACGCCAGTTTCGCGAGGCCGGTTTCGTCGACGCGGTCCGCTCGGCGCTGGACGAGAGCGGCCTCGACCCCGCGCTGGTCGTGCTCGAACTGACCGAGTCCCTGCTCCTCGAGGAGCACGAGGAGGCCAAGCAGCTGATGGAGCAGCTCAATGCCCTGGGCGTGCGCCTCGCGATCGACGATTTCGGCACCGGCTACTCCTCGCTGAGCTACCTGACCCGGCTGCCGATCCGGCAGTTGAAGGTGGACCGCGCGTTCATCAACCAGATCAACGACGCGCCGCAGAGCGCGATCATCGCCTCCACGATCATCGGCATGGGGCACAGCCTGGGCATGGAGGTGGTCGCCGAGGGGGCCGAGACGGAGGACCAGGTCGAGTTCCTCAAGACCTACCGCTGCGAACTCATCCAGGGTTACTACTACAGCCGGCCGTTGCCCGCGCGGGAGTTTGCCGGGTTGCTCCCCGCACCGCCGTGGCTCGCGGGCCCGATGACCGCGACCTGAACCGGAGCTGTGGATCCGGGTGCGCCGCGCGTCCCGTTCGACGACGACTCCGGCCCCTGCAGTGACGTGCTCAAGCCCGGCCTCGCCGCGAACGGGGAGCGGGTGCTGGCGACGGCCGTCAGGCGCTCGCCCAGCCGCGGCGCCACGACGACATCCTCCTCGTGACCTCCGACAGGCAGATGCACGGCATCGATGCACGCCAGCAGACCGGTCCGATCCGCAACGCCTGCCGGAAGCCGCGGGGGCGTCATCGGGCGGGCGCCACGACCACCGACATGGGGCGTCGTGCCGGCGGGCTTCTCCAGCGGGCCAGGACGACGGGCCGGAACCGGGTCGGCGGCGGTGTGGACCGTGTTGGCGCATTCGCGGACCCACTGCCTGACCGGGGCCGGGAGCGGCCACGCCGCCCCGTGCCCAAGCGGCCGCGGGAGAGGGGAGCCCGATTCAGTCGGCGTCCTCGGGCTGCAGCGTGATCACGCGGATCTGGTCGGTGGTGCCCGGTTGCTGGTGGTAGCCGGCGGTCGCGACCACCAGGTCGCCGTCGGCGAGCATGCCGTGGGCGCGGCCGGTGGCGATGGCGAAGGCGATCTTGTCGCGGTCGGCGAGCTCGGGCGGGCACAGGCACGGGATGATGCCCCAGTTCATCGCCAGGCGGCGCGCGGCCAGCGGGGCGTCGGTGACCGCGAGGATCGGGCACGCCGGGCGGTGCTTGGAGACCAGGCGCGAGGTGAAGCCGGTGGTGGTCAGGCTGATGATGGCGCGCGCGCCGAGGTGGCCCGCCATCTGCACCGCCGCCTGGCCGACCGCCTCGGTGATGACGTTGGCCGGATTGGGGCGGCTCTTCTGCAGGTGGCCGTACTCGCCGAGGTAGGACTCGGCCTTGAGCGCGAGCGCCGCCATGGTGACCACCGCCTCGACCGGGTAGCGGCCCATGGCGGTCTCGCCCGAGAGCATCACCGCCGAGGTGCCGTCGAGGATCGCGTTGGCCACGTCGCTCGCCTCGGCCCGGGTCGGCTTGGGGTTGCGTTCCATGGAGTCGAGCATCTGCGTCGCGGTGATCACCGGCTTGCCGTTGTAGACGGTGGTGCGGATGATCATCTTCTGCGTCCCCGGCACCTCGGCCAGCGGCAGCTCCACGCCGAGGTCGCCACGCGCGACCATGGTGCCGTTGGCAGCGGTGACGATGGTCTCGAGGTTGTCGACGCCGCGGCGGCTCTCGATCTTGGCGATGATCGGGATGCGCGCGTCGTGGGCGCGCTGGATGCGCCGGATCGCTTGCACGTCGCCGGCCGACTGGATGAACGACGCGGCGATGTAGTCCACCTCGTGGGCGACGGCGAACTCGATCTCCTCGACCGTGTTGCGGTGGA
>JBFIFF010000163.1:0-5248 GCA_041602955.1 Gammaproteobacteria bacterium
CACGCATCGACCCGGTCGGCGCCTGCGTCGGCATGCGCGGCTCGCGCGTGCAGGCGGTGTCCAACGAACTTGCCGGCGAGCGGGTCGACATCATCCCGTGGAGCGACAATCCCGCGCAGCTGGTGATCAACGCCATGCAGCCGGCCGAGGTGATGTCGATCGTGGTCGACGAGGAGAGCCACAGCATGGACCTCGCGGTCGACGAGGAGCAGCTGTCGCAGGCGATCGGTCGCGGCGGGCAGAACATCCGTCTCGCCTCCCAGCTGACCGGCTGGGAGCTCAACGTCATGACCATCGAGGAAGCCGAGGCCAAGAGCGAGGCCGAGGCGGCCAAGGCCCAGGCGCTGTTCATGGAACAGCTCGACGTCGACGAAGAGGTCGCGGTGATCCTGGTCCAGGAGGGCTACAGCTCGGTCGACGAGATCGCGTTCGTGCCCGAGCAGGAGCTGCTCGACATCGAGGAGTTCGAGGAGGCGATCGTACAGGAGCTGCGCAACCGCGCGCGCGACGTGCTGCTGATGCAGGCCATCGCCAAGGAGGAGAAGCTCGACGGCGTCGAGCCGGCCGCCGACCTGCTGGAGATGGAGGGCATGGAGCGCAAGCTCGCCTTCGAACTGGCCAGCCGCGGCATCGTCACCATGGAGGATCTCGCCGAGCAGGACATCGACACCCTGATGGAGATCGAGGGCATGGACGAGGCGCGCGCCGGGGAGCTCATCATGACGGCCCGCGCGCCGTGGTTCGAGAACGAGGCGGAGGCCTGATCCGGGCCCGGGGGTAGACAGGCATGTCCCAATCGACAGTCAAACAGCTCGCTGAGGTGGTCGGCATCCCGGTCGACCGGCTTCTGGCCCAGCTCGCCGAGGCCGGCCTGGCCAAGGACGGGCCCGACGCGGCGGTCAACGACCAGGAGAAGGTGACGCTGCTGCAGTTCCTGCGCGCCGCCCATGGCAAGGAGAAGGCCTCCGACCCGACGCGCACGCCGCGCAAGGTCACGCTCAAGCGCAAGTCGGTCAGCGAACTGCGCCAGCGCCAGAGCCTGCCCGGCGGGCAGACGCGCAGCAAGACGGTCAGCGTCGAGGTGCGCAAGAGTCGCACCTACGTCAAGCGCTCCGCCGAGGAGACCGAGGCCACGCAGGCGGAGGCCGACGAGGCGCGCCGCAAGCTCGCCGAGTTGCAGGCCGACAAGGTCGCCGAAGAGCAGAAGGTGCGCGACGAGCTGGCCAAGCGCCGTGGCGCCGAGGAGGAGAAGCGCCGCGCCGAGGAGGAGGAAGCCAAACGCCTCGCAGATGAGGCCGAGCGCAAGCGCGCCGAGGCCGAGGAGGCGCAGCGCCAGGCTGCGGAGCTCGCCAAACGCCAGGCCGAGGAGGCGGCCCGCGCGAAGGCCGGGCCCGCACGCGCCAAGCCGGCCCCCGACAAGGGGCGTGGCGACCATCGCGGCCGCGACAAGGGCAAGCGCTCGAGCCGCTACGGCCGCGAGGAACTGCACGTTGCCACCGAGATGAGCGGGCGGCGCAAGAAGACGCCGCGCGCGCGTGGCCGATCCATGCGCAGCGATGCCAGCGGCGAGCACGGCTTCACCATGCCGACCGCGCCGGTGGTGCGCGAGGTGACGGTCCCGGAGACCATCAGCGTCGCCGATCTCGCCCAGCGCATGGCGGTCAAGGCCGCCGAGGTGATCAAGGCGATGATGCAGATGGGCGTCATGGCGACCATCAACCAGGTCATCGACCAGGACACCGCGGTGCTGGTGGTCGAGGAGATGGGGCACAAGCCCAAGCTGGTCGCCGACTCCGATCTCGAGGAGAGCCTCAAGCTCGGCGGCGACGCCGAGGTGGCCTCGGAGCGGCGTCCGCCGGTGGTCACCATCATGGGCCACGTCGACCACGGCAAGACCTCGCTGCTCGATCACATTCGCGCGACCAAGGTGGCCGACGGCGAGGCCGGCGGGATCACCCAGCACATCGGCGCCTACCACGTCGACACCGACAAGGGCACGATCACCTTCCTCGACACGCCGGGCCACGAGGCGTTCACCGCCATGCGGGCGCGAGGGTCGCAGGTGACCGACATCGTCGTGCTGGTGGTTGCCGCCGACGACGGCGTCATGCCGCAGACCATCGAGTCGATCCAGCACGCCAAGGCCGGCTCGGTGCCGCTGGTGGTCGCGGTCAACAAGATCGACAAGCCCGAGGCCGACCCCGACCGGGTCAAGAACGACCTCGCCAAGCACCAGGTGATCCCCGACGACTGGGGCGGCGAGCACCAGTTCGTCCACGTCTCGGCCAAGACCGGCGAGGGCATCGACGCACTGCTCGACGCCATCCTGCTGCAGGCCGAGGTGATGGAACTCGGGGCGCCGGTCGAGGATGCAGCGCGCGGCGTGGTCCTCGAGTCGCGGCTGGAGAAGGGCCGTGGGCCGGTCGCCACCGTGCTGGTGCAGAGCGGGACCCTGCGCAAGGGCGACGTGGTGCTGTGCGGCTCCGAGTTCGGCCGCGTGCGCGCGCTGTTCGACGAGAGCGGCAAGCCGGTCGAGCGGGTCGGGCCGTCGATGCCGGCCGAGGTCCTCGGCCTGTCGGGGGCGCCGAACGCCGGCGACGAGGTCCTCGCACACGCCGACGAGCGCAAGGTCCGCGAGATCGCCTCGCATCGCCAGAACAAGCTGCGCGAGGTGCGCCTGGCCAAGCAGCAGGCGGCCAAGCTCGAAGACATGTTCTCGCAGATGGCGGCGGGCGAGACCCAGCAGCTCAACCTGGTGATCAAGGCCGACGTGCAGGGCAGTGTCGAGGCCCTGCGCGATGCGCTGGTCAAGCTGTCCAACGACGAGGTCAAGGTCAACGTCATCGCCTCCGGCGTCGGCGGCATCACCGAGTCCGACGTCAACCTGGCCGCCGCCTCGCAGGCGGTGATGATCGGCTTCAACGTGCGCGCGGACGCCTCGGCGCGGCGCCTGGTCGCCGACAACGGCATCGACCTGCACTACTACAGCGTCATCTACGACGTCATCGACGAGGTGAAGAAGGCGCTCTCGGGCATGCTCGCCCCGGAGATGCGCGAGGAGATCGTCGGTCTGGCCGAGGTGCGCGACGTGTTCCGCTCGCCCAAGTTCGGCGCCATCGCCGGCTGCCTGGTGATGGAGGGCGCGGTTAGGCGCGCCAACCCGATCCGCGTGCTGCGCGACAACGTGGTCATCTACGAGGGCGAGCTCGAGTCGCTGCGCCGCTTCAAGGACGACGTCAACGAGGTGCGCGCCGGCACCGAGTGTGGCATCGGCGTCAGGAACTACAACGACGTCAGGGTCGGCGACCAGATCGAGGTCTACGAGCAGGTCAAGGTGCAGCGCCAGCTGTGAGCCGGCGCCGCGCCGTACGCACGCCTGCCCTGGACCTGGAGGACCACCGATGCCGAGGGAGTTCAGCCGCAGCCGCCGGGTCGGCGAACAGGTCCGCCGGGTGCTGGCGCAGCTGATCCACGACGAGGTCAAGGACCCCGGGATCGGCATGGTCACGCTGACCGCGGTCGAGGTGAGCCCGGATCTGGCCCACGCACGGGTCTTTTTTACCGTGCTCGCCGACGACGCCGGGGCGCAGCGTGCCAGCGAGGCCGCGCTGCGCCGCGCGAGTGGCTTCCTGCGCCGCGAGCTCGGGCGCCAGGTCAAGCTGCGCGTGACCCCCGAACTGCAGTTCGTCTACGACCGCTCGGTCGAACACGGCCGCCGTCTCAGCGCCCTGATCGACGGCGCCGTGGCCGCAGGCGCGCACGACCCGGACGACCCGTCCGGCGCCTGAACTCGATCGCGATCCCGTACCGAGCACGCGATGTCACGCAGACGCAGCCACGGCCGCCCGGTGAGCGGCATCCTGCTGCTCGACAAGCCGGTCGGCATGACATCGAATGCTGCCCTCCAGGCCGTCAAGCGGCTGTTCCGCGCACGCAAGGCGGGCCACACCGGCAGCCTCGACCCGCTGGCCAGCGGCCTGCTGCCGATCTGCCTCGGCGAGGCGACCAAGGTCTCCGCCTACCTGCTCGACGCCGACAAGCGCTACCGGGTGCGCGTGCGTCTCGGCGTCACCACCACCACCGGCGATGCCGACGGCGAGATCCTCGTAACGCGCGCGGTCGAGCCGTTCGACGCCGCGCGACTCGAAGCGGTGCTCGAGGGCCTGCGCGGTGAGATCGATCAGGTGCCGCCGATGTACTCGGCGTTGCACCACAAGGGCCAGCGCCTCTACCAGCTTGCCCGGGAGGGCATCGAGGTCGAGCGCGCGCCGCGCCGCATCACCATCCACGCACTCGATGCTCTGGCGGTCGCGGCCGACGAGCTCGAGCTCGACGTCCACTGTTCCAAGGGCACCTACGTGCGCACGCTGGCCGAGGAGATCGGTACCGGGCTCGGCTGCGGGGCGCACGTGGTCGCACTGCGCCGGACCGGTGTCGGGCCCTACAGCGAGGCGGGCCTGCTGACCCTCGACGCGCTGCGAGCCGAGGCCGACGAGGGCGCGCCGGAGGCCCTCGACCGCCACCTTCTGCCGGTGGCCTCCGCACTCGCCCACTGGCCGGAGGTGCGCCTCTCCGGCGATGCCGCCTACTACCTGCGCCAGGGGCAGGCGGTGGTGGTGCCGCGTGCGCCGACCAGCGGCTGGCTCCGCCTGGTCGGCGACGACGGTGCCTTCATCGGTGTCGGGCAGGTTCAGGACGACGGCCGGGTGGCCCCGCGCAGGCTGTTCAACTTGCCGCCAAGCGGTTGATCGGTCGGGCGTTGTGACGTGCCTGGAGAAGCCTGTTGAGGCGTCGAATCCCTTGTGGGCGCGGCGCGCGTCGGAGTAGAATGCGCGTTTTACGTGAACCGTAAACACAGAGTTTCAGGAGTAGTCGATGGCACTGTCTGCCGAAGAGAAGACCCAGGTGGTCAATGATTTCGCGCGCGGCGCGAGCGACACCGGTTCCCCCGAGGTTCAGGTGGCCCTGCTCACCCGCAGGATCGAGGGACTCTCGGAGCACTTCTCCACCCACAAGGGCGACCACCACTCGCGCCGCGGCCTGTTGCGCATGGTCAACCAGCGCCGCAAGCTGCTCGACTACGTCAAGCGCAACGACCTCGAGCGCTACCGCCAGCTGATCGCCCGCCTCGGGCTGCGTCGCTAGACCGGTTCGGGAGCAGAGTATCGTGGCAAAAGTCAGTAAGAGTTTCCGTTACGGAAATCACAACGTCACCTTCGAAACCGGCGAGATCGCCCGTCAGGCCACC
>JBFIFF010000164.1:0-5191 GCA_041602955.1 Gammaproteobacteria bacterium
CCGACCGTCACACCGGCATCGGCTGCGACCAGCTGCTGCTGGTCGAGCCGCCCCCGGACGCCTCGGTCGACTTCCGCTACCGGATCTTCAACGCCGACGGCGGCGAGGTCGAGCAGTGCGGCAACGGCGCGCGCTGCTTCGCCCGCTTCGTCCGCGACCAGGGCCTCACCGACGAGACGCTGATCCGGGTCGCCACCTCGTCCGGGGTGCTCGCGCTGCAGGTCGAGGCCGACGGCCAGGTGACCGTGGACATGGGCGTTCCCGAGTTCGAGCCGGCGCGCATCCCGTTCACGGCCCCCGCACGCGAGGTGCACTACCGCCTCGATACCGAACTCGGCGCGGTCACCTTCGGCGCGGTGGCGCTGGGCAACCCGCACGCCGTGCTGCTGGTCGACGACCCGGCACACGCACCGGTCGCCACCCTCGGTCCGCTGCTCGAGTCCCACCCGGACTTCCCGCGCCGGGTCAACGTCGGCTTCCTCGGCGTGGTCGATCGCGGCCACGTCCGCCTGCGGGTCTACGAGCGCGGCGTCGGCGAGACGCGCGCCTGCGGCAGCGGCGCCTGCGCGGCGGTGGTGGTCGGGCGCCTGCAGGGCCTGCTCGACCCGACCGTGGCGGTCGACCTGACCGGCGGAAGACTTGTGATAAGCTGGCCGGGCGAAGGCGAACCGGTGCGCATGACCGGACCCGCCACCCATGTCTTCGAGGGCGTGATCGACCCATGAGCGAAGCGCAACCCGGCACCCAACCGACCGCGGAGGCCGTCGCCGACTTCCTCGCGAGGCACCCGGAGTTCCTCCACCAGCACCCGGATCTGCTCGCCGCGCTGGTCATCCCGCACCCGAGCGGCAGCGCCGTCTCGTTGATCGAGCGCCAGGTGCAGCTGCTGCGCGAGCGCCACGCCAGCGCCCAGCGCCAGCTGCGCCAGCTGGTCGAGGTCGCGCGCGACAACGACCGCCTCGCCGAGCGCATGCACCGGCTCGCGCTGGCCCTGCTCGACTGCGCCACCCTCGACGACGTGATCGGCGCGGTCGACACCAAGCTCAGCGGCGCGTTCGAGGCCGACCGCGTCGCGCTGCTCCTGTTCGACGACCGCGTCAGCGGGCCGACGCTCGAACACGCCCGCTGGCTCAGCGCGCGCAGCCCCGAGCTGACCGAGTTCGAGAACATCCTCAACAGCCGCAAGCCGATCTGCGGCCGCCTGACCACCGCCCAGCTCGACTGCCTCTTCGGGCCCGAGCCGGCGACGGTGGGTTCGGCGGTGGTGATCCCGCTGGCCGAGGCCGAGCCGTTCGGCCTGCTCGGCATCGGCAGCCGCGACGCCGAGCGTTTCCAGCACGGCATGGGCACCACCTTCCTCAAGCAGCTCGGCGAGCTGATCAGCCACGCCCTCGGCCGCCACCTGCAGCCCACCACGGCGCCGTCCCAGGCCGGGCGCGAGGCCGACTAGGCCGCGCCCGTGCAGGCCGACCCACGGGCCTGGCTCACCCGCTTCCTCGACCACCTGCGCACCGAGCGGCGCCTGTCGCCGCGTACCCTCGACGCCTACCGCCGCGACCTAGAAGCCCTGCTGGCATTCTGCGCCGCGCAGAACCTCGCGCAATGGCCCGACCTCGATGCCCACCACGTCCGGGCCTTCGTCGCCGCCCGCCACCGTGCCGGTCTCTCCGGACGCAGCCTGCAGCGCTCCCTCTCGGCGGTGCGCGCGCTCTACCGCTACCTGCTGCGCGAGGGCCATGCCGAGCGCGACCCGGCCGCGGACGTGCGCGCGCCACGCGGCACGCGGCGGCTGCCGACCACGCTCGACGTCGAGCAGGTCGGGCGCCTGGTCACGTTCCCCGGGGACACGCCCCTGGACCGGCGCGACCGCGCGCTGTTCGAACTCTGCTACTCCTCCGGGCTGCGCCTCGCCGAGCTGGTCGCGCTCGACCTCGGCGACCTCGACCTGCGCGACGCGACGGTGCGCGTGACCGGCAAGGGCGCCAAGAGCCGCGTGGTCCCGGTCGGGCGCCTGGCCCTCGCCGCGCTCGGCGACTGGCTCGCGGTACGCGGCGAGTTGGCCGCCGCCGACCAACGGGCGCTGTTCGTCGGCCGGGGCGGGCGGCGGCTGGCGCCGCGCTCCATCCAGACGCGTCTGCGCGCCCGGGCCGTCGCCCAGGGCCTCGACCGCGCGGTGCACCCGCACATGCTCAGGCACTCGTTCGCCAGCCACCTGCTCGAATCGAGCGGCGACCTGCGTGCCGTCCAGGAGCTGCTCGGCCACGCCGACATCGCCACCACGCAGGTCTACACCCACCTCGACTACCAGCACCTGGCGAAGGTCTACGATCGGGCGCACCCGCGGGCGCGCCGGCGACGCGAGGAGCCGGAGTGAGCGTGACGCCGACCCGCGACCCCCACGGGAGCCTTCAGGCCGGGTGGTTCACTCCCGCACCGGCAGAGCGCTGAGCCGCACCCGCCCGGCATCGGCGCGGCGTGCGATCAGTTCGCTGACCGGCACCAGCGCGACGCCGAGGGTGTCGAGTCGCGGCAGCACCTCGGCCAACACCGCCAGGGTCTGCGGGTGCGGGTGGCCGATCGCCAGCGCGCTGCCCTTGGCGCGCGCCTCCTCGACCAGGGCGAGCAGCTCGGCACGGATGGCTTCGGGCTCGACGACGTTGTCGAGGAAGCGGTCGCGCTCGGCGCGGGGCAGGCCGAACTCCCCGGCCACCTGGAAGGCCACCGTCTCGTGGGTGGTGCGGCTGTCGACGAAGAACAACCCGCCGTGGGCGCGCAGCGCGCTCATCACCCAGCGCATCAGCTCAGGACGCCGGGTCAGCGCACTGCCCATGTGGTTGTTGACCCCGCGCGCCCCGGGCACCGCGGCAAGGCCGGCGAGGACCCGGGCCTGCAGGGCGGTGCGGTCGAGGTCGGCGGTCAGCATACCCGGCCCTGTCGCCGAGCTGCCGTGCGCCTCCATCGGCAGGTGCAGCAGCACCTCGTGGCCTCGCGCCGCGCCGTCGCGTGCCAGGCCGGGCCCGTAGGGGGTGTGCGGCAGCACCGACAGGGCCACCGCGCTGGGCAGGTCGAGCACCGCGCGGTCGGCCGGGCGGTCGCCGAGGTCGTCGATGATGACGCTGACGACCGGCGGTGCCGCGGCCGCCGACGCAGCGAGGGCGAAAGCAAGCAGCAGCGCCGCCGCCGCCCGTTCAACCACCGGGACGTGCTTTCTGCAGCAGGTGCAACCCCTTGAGCAGGTTCAGCGCCTCGTTGAGCGGGTAGTCGTCGACGATCTCGGCCGCCGGCCTGGCCCCCGTGGCCGGCTTGGGTTTCTCACCGGAGCCGCCATTGTCCAGGTGACCGCTGAGGTCGGCCTCCTTGACCCGGCCGATGTCGTGCCCCTCGACGGCGGCGAGACGCACCCGGCCCAGCGCGATGTCGGGCACGATGCCCTCGGCCTGGATCGAGCGTCCGCTCGGCGTGTAGTAGCGCGCCGTGGTCAGTTTCAGTGCGCTCTCGTCGCCGATCGGCATGATGGTCTGCACCGACCCCTTGCCGAACGTGGCCTCGCCGAGGATCAGCGCCCGCTTGTGGTCCTGCAACGCCCCGGCGACGATCTCGGAGGCCGAGGCCGAACCGCCGTTGACCAGCACCACCAGCGGCGCACCCTCGAGCACGTCGCCGGGTGAGGCACTGAAGCTCAGCTTGGAGTCGACGATGCGGCCCTCGGTGTAGACGATCAGCCCCTCGTCGAGAAACGCGTCGCTGACCTCCACGGCACCGTTGAGCACCCCGCCCGGGTTGTTGCGCAGGTCGAGCACCATGCCCTTGAGCCCGCCGCCGGCATCGGCCTTGAGCTTCTCGATCGCCGTGACCATGTTCTCGCCGGTGCGGGCGCGGAACTGGCTCACACGCACGTAGCCGTAACCCGGCTCGAGCAGGCGGCTGCGCACGCTCTTGACGTTGATGATGGCGCGCGTGATGGTGATCTTCAGCGGCTGGTCCTGCCCCTCGCGCACGATGGTCAGCGTGATCTTCTCGCCCGGCTCGCCGCGCATCAGCTTGACCGCCTCGTTCAGGCTCAGCCCCTTCACCGGGGTGTCGTCGAGGCGGATGATCAGGTCGCCGGCCTGGACCCCGGCCGCCTGCGCCGGGGTGTCGTCGATCGGCGCGATCACCTTGATGAAGCCGTCCTCCATGCCGACCTCGATGCCGAGGCCACCGAACTGTCCGCTGGTGCCGATGCGGATCTCCTTGAAGCTCTCGGCGTCGAGGAACGAGGAGTGCGGATCGAGGCCGGCGAGCATCCCCTGGATGGCGTAGTTGAGCAGCTCGTCGTCGCTGACGTCGACCACGTAGTCCTGCTTGATGCGGCCGAACACCTCGGTGAACAGCCGCAGCTGGCGCAGCGGCAGCTCGGGGGGCGTCGGGGCCTCCTGCACCGCAGGTGCGGCCTCGGGTGCGGCCTGCTGGGCGTGGCCCGGCCACGGTCCGAGCAGCAACACGGCGGCGAGAAGGCAGGCGACGGCGAAGGGTCGCGAGGGTTTCATCGATTCACTCCTGGGGCGGCAGACCACCGGCCGCTGCTGCGAAGATAGACCAGCCGGAGGGCGGGACGGAAGCGACCGCCCGGCTCAGCCGGCACGCGGCGTAGGCTCGGCGCGGCACCAGCGCGTCGGGTTGACCGGTCGGCCACGGTGGCGGATCTCGAAGTAGAGCCCGGGCCGGGCATTGCCGCCGCTGCGACCGACCGAGGCGATCACGTCACCGGTTTCGACCCAGTCACCGACCTCCTTGTTCAATGCCTGGTTGTAACCGTAGAGCGTCATGTAGCCATCCCCGTGGTCGAGGATCATCAGCAGGCCGTAGCCGCGTAGCCAGTCGGCGAAGGCGACCCGGCCATGCGACACGGCGCGCACGTCACCACCCTCGGCGGCCTCGATCACCACGCCCTGCGAGCGGACCCCGCCGACGCCGCGCGACGCGCCGTAGGCGACGCCGAGCCGGCCCGGCGCGGGCCAGCCGAGACGTCCGCGCTGCTTGCCGAACGGCACGCGCTCGACGTCGATCGCCGGCAACTCGTCGAGCGCCCGCCGCAGCGACTCGAGCAGGCCGACCAGGCGTGCCTCGTCGGCCCGCTGGCGCTCGAGTTCGCGGCCCTGGTCGGCGATGCGGGTCGCCAGCTGGTCCAGCAGCTCGGCGCGCGCCCGGC
>JBFIFF010000165.1:0-5155 GCA_041602955.1 Gammaproteobacteria bacterium
AGCGGTCGAGATCGTAGCGCGAGGCGCCGGCCTGCATCATCTCGACCGCGCAGCAGGCGAGGCCGAAGGTCATCGGCCACATCGAACCGGTGCGCGCCCAGTTGATCAGCTTGTCCGCGGAGGTGGTCAGGAAGCCCTTCTCGAAAACGCCTTCTATTCCCATTCCAGAGCTCCCTTCTTCCACTCGTAGATGAAGCCGACCACCAGGATGCCGAGGAACAGCACCATGGCGAGGAAGCCAAACATGCCGATCTGGTCGAGGACCACGGCCCACGGGAACAGGAAGGCGATCTCGAGATCGAAGATGATGAACAGGATGGCCACCAGGTAATAGCGGACGTCGAACTTCATCCGCGCGTCCTCGAACGCCTCGAAACCACACTCGTAGGGCGAGTTCTTCTCGGCATCGGGGCGGTGCGGCCCGAGGATGAAGCCGGCGGCCATGGCCCCGACACCGACGGCGAGACCGATCGCGAGGAACACCAGGATCGGCAAGTAGTTCTCGAGCATCGTCAGTCCACTCTCCTGCCGGTCTCACCCGGGGCCGGACCCCGGGCCGAGGCACATCGGGCGTGCACTTCCCCGGAACGACCGCGGCGTAGGTCGAACGGCGAAGTCGCCCATTTAGTTTCGCTGTCGGCCGGGCCGCCGGGTGCTGGCGCGCCTGTCGCAGCGTAGTGATTCTGGTGCCGAGGGCCGGACTCGAACCGGCACAGCTTGCGCTACCGCCCCCTCAAGACGGCGTGTCTACCAATTTCACCACCTCGGCGAATTCGAGCAACCTATAATATCAGATTATCGGTTGATAATTAAATTATTGGGGCTTCGACGGCAGGGTCGGCACGTCGCCCGGCGTGACCCTCGGCTGGTCCGGGGCCGGTGCCGCAACCGGGGCCGGCAGAGTGTCGACCACGCTCCCGGTGCGCACCTCGCCCATGCGCGTGCCGAGGTACGCGAGCCACAGGCTGGTGGCGAAGAACAGCGCGGCCAGCACCGCGGTGGTGCGGGTCATGAACGAACCCGCGCCGCGTGAGCCGAACACCGTGGTCGAGGCCCCGCTGCCGAACGCGGCCCCCATGTCGGCGCCCTTGCCGTGCTGGATCAGCACCAGCGCGATCAGGGCGATGGCGATCAGGACGTGGATCACGAGAAGGATGGTCTGCATGTCGGTCTCTCGGCCGTGCGCTTAGCCGGCACGGCAGATGGTTAGGAACTCTTCGGCATCGAGCGAGGCGCCGCCGATCAGCCCGCCGTCGATGTCCTCCATCGCGAACAGTTCGTCGGCATTGGCGCCCTTGACGCTGCCGCCGTAGAGCAGGCGCAGGGCGGCCGCCACGGACGGGTCGCGCGCGGCGACCCGCGCGCGGATGAAGGCATGCACCGCCTGGGCCTGGTCCGGGGTCGCCGTGCGGCCCGTGCCGATGGCCCAGACCGGCTCGTAGGCGATCACCGCCCGCCCCAGCGCCGCGACCCCGGGGCCGTCGAGCATGGCATCGACCTGGCGGCCGATCACCGCCTCGGTCTCGCCCTGCTCGCGCTGTTCCAGGGTCTCGCCGACGCAGGCGATCGGGACCAGGCCCGCGGCCAGTGCCGCGGCGAGCTTGCGCGCCACGAGGGCGTCGTCCTCGCCGTGGTAGGCACGACGCTCGGAGTGGCCGACGATGACGTAGCGGCAGCCGTGGTCGGAGAGCATCGGCCCGGCCACCTCGCCGGTGTAGGCCCCGGCAGTGTGTTCGGAGAGGTCCTGGGCGCCCAGGGCGATGGGGCCGCCGTCGAGCCGCGCGGCGACCTCGGCGAGGAACACGTGCGGCGGGCAGACCGCGATCTCGGCGCGCTCGACCGTGCCGGCCCCGGCCAGGAGACCGTCGAGCAGCGCGGCGACGCTGGCGCGCGAGCCGTTCATCTTCCAGTTGCCGGCGACCAGCGATCGGCGCATCGTCTACCCCGGAGCACAATACACGGAAAAAAACGCGCCAAGAAGACCGGGACCCCCCCGGGAAAGCAATCGACGGACCGGTCTCAGACCGCCGCGCCGACGGTCTCGGCGAGCGCCTCGACCAGGCGCGCCACCTGCCCGCCGTCACGCCCCTCGACCATCACGCGGACCACCGGCTCGGTGCCGGACGGGCGCAGCAGGACCCGCCCGTCCGCGCCGAGTTCGGCCTCGGCAGCAGCCACCGCCGAGGTCACCGACGGATGCTCCAGGGGACGCTGCCCGGGGGCGACGCGCACGTTGCGCATCTGTTGCGGGTAGACCGTCATGCCGGCCACCAGCTCCGCCAGCGTCCGCTGCCGGCGCACCATGGCATGGAGGACCTGGAGGGCGGCGACCGTGCCGTCACCGGTGGTGGTCCGGTCGAGGAAGATCAGGTGCCCCGAACTCTCCCCGCCGAGACACCAGCCGCGCTGGTGAAGCATCTCGAGGACGTGGCGGTCGCCGACCCTGGCGCGGGCGAAGGGCACGCCACGCACGTCGAGCGCCGCCTCCAGGCCGAGGTTGCTCATCACGGTGCCGACCACGCCGCCGACCAGCGTCTGCTGGTCGAGACGGTCGCAGGCCAGGGCGAACAGGAGCTGGTCGCCGTCGATCACCGCACCGTGCGCGTCAACCATGATCAGCCGGTCACCGTCGCCGTCGAGCGCGACGCCGAGATCGGCGCCGGCGACACCTACCGCCTCGCGCAACGTGGCGACGTGGGTCGAGCCGCAGTCGAGGTTGATGTTGAGCCCGTCCGGCTCGGCACCGACGGTCGTCACCTCCGCCCCGAGCTCGCGCAGCACGCTCGGTGCGACCTGGTAGGTGGCGCCGTGCGCACAGTCGACCACGATGTGCAGCCCCTGCAGGGTGACCTCCCTCGGGATGGTGCCCTTGCAGAACTCGATGTAGCGCCCCGCGGCGTCGGTGATGCGCGAGGCCCGCCCGAGACGCTCGCCCGCGACGGTCCGCAGCGGCTCCCCCAGCGCGGCCTCGATGCGCAGTTCGACCTCGTCGGGCAACTTGAGTCCGTCCGGGCCGAAGAATTTGAAACCGTTGTCGGTGTAGGGATTGTGCGAGGCGCTGATGACGATCCCCGCGCTGGCGTGGAAAGTGCGCGTCAGGTAGGCGATCGCCGGGGTCGGCATGGGCCCGGTCAGCAGCACGTCGAGCCCGGCGGCAGCGAGCCCCGCCTCCAGCGCCGACTCGAACATGTAGCCGGAGATGCGCGTGTCCTTGCCGATCACCACCCGCGCCCCGCCCTCGGGTGCCAGCACGCGACCGACCGCCCAGCCGAGGCGCAGCGCGAAGTCGGCGGTGATCGGGTCACTGCCGACACGGCCGCGGATGCCGTCGGTGCCAAAGTACTGACGCTGGCTCAAGGTTCCTCCTCCCGTCGTTCGACCGCGGCGACCGCGCTCCAGACCGCCAGGGCCTCGACCGTGGCGGCCACGTCGTGTGCGCGCACCACGCGCGCGCCCCGCTCCACCGCCAGCAGCGCTGCCGCGACGCTGCCGTGCACGCGCCGGTCGACCGGGGCGTCGAGCAATGCACCGATCATCGACTTGCGCGACAGCCCTACCAGCAGGGGCCGGCCGAGCCCGCGCAGCGCTCCGAGGCCGGCGAGCAGGGCCAGATTGTCGTCGAGGGTCTTGCCGAAGCCAAACCCGGGGTCGAGCAGGATCCGCGCGGCGGGCAGACCGGCGGCCGTGCACACCGCCAACCGCTCGTCGAGGAAGGCATGGACCTCGGCGACCACGCCGCCCGGGTAGGCCGGCGCCTGCTGCATCGTACCCGGCTCACCGCGCATGTGCATCAGGCAGGTGGCGAGGCCGCGTTCGACGACCGCCTCGAGGGCGCCGGGGCGACGCAGCGCGCGGACGTCGTTGACCAGCTGTGCGCCGGCGTCGGCGGCGGCGCGCATCACCTCGGGTGCGCTGGTATCGACCGAGACCGGCACGCCGCAGGCCGCGGCGACGGCCGCAACCACCGGCACGACGCGGCGCAACTCCTCTGCGGGCGGTACCGGTACCGCGCCGGGCCGGGTCGACTCGCCGCCGACGTCGATCAGCGCCGCGCCGGCAGCGACCATGGCCTGTGCGTGGTCGAGGGCGCGTCCCGGGTCGCACCAGGCGCCGCCGTCGGAAAAGGAGTCTGGGGTGACGTTGAGCACCCCCATCACCCGCGGACGGTCGAGTGCCAGTCGGCCGCGCGGCAGCTCGAGATGGGGGCCGCTCACCGGCCGCAGCGCGTCACGGGGCCCGCGCGGGTCGCGAAGCGGGTCAGTGCTGGCTGGCCGGGCCGCCGATCCCCCCGTCGCGTGACCCGGAGACCGCTGCGTCGTCCTCGCTGCCCGCGGCCGGCTGCGCCTGACCGGGCGTGCCGTCGTCCCAGCCCTCTGGCGTGCGTGGCGGCTTGCCGGTCATGACGTCGTCGATCTGGTCCTTGTCGAGCGTCTCGTACTTCATCAACGCTTCGGCCATGGCGTGCAGGGTCTCCATCTTCTCGGTGAGGATGGAGCGGGCACGCTCGTAGTTGCGTTCGATGATGTGACGGATCTCCTGGTCGATGACGTGGGCCGTCTCGTCGGAGACCATCTTGTGCTGGGTCACCGAGTGACCGAGGAACACCTCGCCGTCCTCCTCGCTGTAGGCCTGCGGCCCGAGCACGTCGGACAGGCCCCACTTGGTGACCATGTTGCGCGCGATCTCGGTGGCGCGGTGGATGTCGTTCTGCGCCCCGGTGGTGACCGCGTCGTTGCCGAAGATCAGCTCCTCGGCCACGCGACCACCGAACAGGCTCGAGAGCTGGCTCTCGAGGCGCTTCTTGCTGTAGCTGTAGCGATCGTCCTCGGGCAGGAACAGGGTCACGCCGAGGGCGCGGCCGCGCGGGATGATGCTCACCTTGTGCACCGGATCGTGCTCCGGCACCGAGCGACCGACGATGGCGTGTCCCGATTCGTGGTAGGCGGTCAGGCGCTTCTCGTCCTCGGACATGACCATCGAGCGGCGCTCGGCGCCCATCATGATCTTGTCCTTGGCCTTCTCGAAGTGGTCCATCTCGACCACGCGTCGGTTGGCGCGCGCGGCGAACAGCGCCGCCTCGTTGACCAGGTTGGCGAGGTCGGCACCGGAGAAGCCGGGCGTGCCGCGGGCGATCACCGAAAGCTCGACCTTGTCG
>JBFIFF010000166.1:0-5143 GCA_041602955.1 Gammaproteobacteria bacterium
GCTGCGACTCGGAGAGGTCGCTGGTCTTGTAGCGTTCGATCATCGCCTGGTAGCGATTGAACATGAACATGAAGCGCTCGCGCACCTCGTCGTTGCGGCAACGCGCCGCGACCAGGTGCTCACCGCCGGTGATCTCGGAGGTCTCGCCGAAGACCAGGGTGACGCCGTGCTTGTAGAGCTTGTCGAAGGCGTTGCCCACCGTCGGATTGGCGCCGCAGCCGGAGGTGGTGTCCGACTCGCCGCACTTGGTCGACACCCACAGATCGCTCAGCGGTGCCTCTTCGCGCTGCCGCTCGGTAGCCCACTGCACGTACTCCCTGGCGACACGTGAGGCACGCATGATGGTGTCGTGGTCGCCGTGCTGCTCGATGCCGAAGCCCGCCACCGGCTTTCCGGTCTTGGCGATGCCGTCGACGATCCGCTGCGTCCAGCCCTCCTCGATACCGATGACCACCACGGCGGCCACGTTCGGGTTCGCGCCGGTGCCGATCAGGGTGCGGAAGTGGAGCTCGAGGTCCTCGCCGAACTGCAGCCGCCCGTAGGGGTGCGGCAGCGCCAGCGTGCCCTTGATGTTGTTGGCCACCGCCTCGGCGGCCGCGTTGGAGATGTCGTCCACCGGGAGGATGATCACGTGATTGCGCACGCCGACGCGGTCGTTCTCCCGCCGGTAGCCCATGAAGGTGGTGTTGCTGAGGTCGAGTGACATGGAAGAGGTTCCTCGTGATGTGGTGTTGGGGCCTGGGTCGGGTCCTACCAGCGCTTGGTCTTGATGTTGTGGACGTGGGCGTGCTCACCCACGCCGATGTCCGCAACCACGCGCCCGATGTCGATGCCGTACTTGATCACGGTCTCGCCCTGCTTGAGCGGCTTGATCGCGAGCTTGTGGCCGATCGGGATGTCGCTGGCCGCCTTGAAGGTGATCTCCCGGTCCTGGTCCATGATCCAGCCGGTCATCTCGTCGCCGGCCTTGACCCCCTCCACCACCACGACCCCGAGCGAGTCGTTTTCATCGTGAACTACAAAGTGAATCATCTTCGTTTCTCCGTTCTGGATATCCACAGACCTCCCCGACCCAGTGGCGGGGCATCGGTTTTCGCCCAGGCCATGCCGCTGCATCGCTGCCGGACATGGCCACGCAACCGTCCGCACCCCATCAGGGATGCAGGATGACCTTGGCCGCGCCGCAGCGGCCGTTGACCAGGTCGTCGAAGGCGCCCACGCCGTCGGCGAGGCTTCGCTCCTCGAACCAGTCGAGGGCCCCGAGGGCGCCCGCGTGCAGCGCATCCACCGCGGCGCGGAAGTCGACCATGGTGTAGGTGTAACAACCGACCAGGGCGATCTCCTGCAGGGTCAGGCGGCGCACGTCGACGCCGTCGGCGCCGTCGAGCAGGCCAACGTGCACGATCACCGAGCCTGGCCGCGCGAGCCGGACCGCCGCGGTCCGGGTCGCCTTCGCCCCGACGGCGTCGATGACCACGTCGAGACTGCCCGCCTCGGGGCCCTGATCGCCGGTCGGATCGTAGACCCGGTCGATGCCGGCGGCGCGGGCCATGCCGAGGCGTCCGGGGTTGGTGTCGGCGAGCCAGATCTCGCGGCAGCCGTGGCTGCGCAGGACCAGCGCCGCCGAGAGGCCGACCGCGCCACCGCCCATGACCAGGGCGCGTCCCTCGCACAGCGGGCGGTGCCCGTGCCGGTGCGCCAGGTGGACCGCGTGCAGCCCGGTGGCCACCGGCTCGGCGAGCGCCGCCACCGACGCGTCCATGGCCTCCGGCACCTCGACCAGGTTGCGCTCCGGCAGCGCCACGAACTCGGCGAACGCCCCCTGTCTTGGCGGCATGCTGATGATCTGGCGCTCGGCGCACAGGTTGGCCCGCCCGCCCAGGCAGTCGGCGCAGCGACCGCAGGTCACCAGGGGGTTGATCGTGACCCGCCGCCCGGCCAGCCGCCCCCCGACGACGCGTCCGGCCGCCTCGTGGCCCAGGATCAGTGGCGCCGGGCGCCGATCGTCGTGGCCGAGGTAGGCGTGCATGTCCGACCCGCAGATGCCCACCGCCTCGATGCGCACCATCACCTCGTCCGCCGCGGGGACCGGGTCGGGCTGGTCGCGGAAGGCGAGCCCCCGGGGACCCGTGTAGACCAGTGCCTTCATTTCGCGGTGAACCCCCCGTCGACGAACAGCACCTGGCCGGTGACGTAGGACGAGGCCTCAGAGCAGAGAAACAGCAACGGCCCGTCGAGATCGGACAGCAAGCCGTTGCGCCCGATGCAGGTCTGCGCGGCATTGCGCTCGGCCAACGCGGGGTCGGCGAACACCGGCCCGGTCAGCTCGGTCGGGAAGAATCCCGGCGCGAGGGCATTCGCCGTGATGCCGTGCACCGACCATGCCTCGGCCATCGCCCGCGTGAGCTGCTCGACCCCACCCTTCGAGGCGCCGTAGGCGATCCCGCCGGGAAAGGCGCGGCGCGACTGCAGGGAGGCGAAGTTGACGATCCGGCCCCAGCCGCGCGCCCGCATCGCGGGCACGAGTGCCTGGGCGAGGAAGAACGGCGCCGCGAGGTTCAGGTCGAGCGTGAGGTCCCAGCCCTCGGGGCTGACCTCGTCGGCCTTCTGCCGGGTGTTGATGCCTGCGGCACTGACCAGGATGTCGGGCGCACCGAACGGCTCGGCGACCGCCGCGGCCACCCCGGCGAGGGACCCGCGGTCGGCGAGGTCGGCAACCACCATGGCGGTCTCGCCCTCGCTCGACGCGGACCAGGCCTCGAGCGCGTCCCGGCGCCTGGCCACGCCGACCACGCGCGCACCCGCGGCGGCCAGCCGCGCGGCCGCCGCACGGCCGATGCCACTGCTGGCACCGGTCACACAGGCGACACGCCCCTCGACGCTGAACAGATCCATCCCGTGGGGTCCTGCGCGCGTCAACCGTTCGCGCTGAGGTCGAACTGCTCGTCGGGGAAGTACTTGCGCAGGCGGATGTCCGCCGTTCGCGCATGCCCCTCCATGCCCTCGAGGCGCGAGATGCGCGCAGTGGCCTCGGCGATCGACTTCGAGCCCTCGCGGGTGGCCCGCTGCCAGGTGACGATCTTCATGTACTTGTGCACCGACAGACCGCCCGTGTAGCGCGCCGCGCCGGAGGTCGGCAGCACGTGGTTGGTGCCGGAGGCCTTGTCGCCGTACGCCACGGTGGTCTCCTCGCCGAGGAACAGGGAGCCGTAGCACTTCAGCCGGGCCAGCCACCAGTCGATGTCCGCCGCCTGCACGGTCAGGTGCTCGGGCGCGTAGTCGTCGGCGGTGGACGCCATCTCCTCGCGATCGTCGCACAGGATCACCTCGGCGTAGTCGGCCCAGGCCGCCTTGGCGTTGTTGCTGTTGACCTCGGGCAGGTCGGCGATCTGCTGCGGCACCAGCTCGAGCACCTTCTCGGCCAGAGGCCGGTGGTCGGTGACCAGCCAGACCGGCGAGTTGTAACCGTGCTCGGCCTGGCCGACGAGGTCGGCGGCGACGATCTCGGGATCGGCCGTCTTGTCAGCCAGGATCAGGCTGTCGGTCGGCCCGGCGAACATGTCGATGCCCACGCGGCCGAACAGGATGCGCTTGGCCTCGGCCACGAACTGGTTGCCCGGGCCAACGAGGATGTCGGCGCTCGGCAGGCCGAACAGCCCGAACGCCATCGACGCCACGCCCTGGACGCCGCCCAGCGCGAGGATCGCGTCGGCCCCGCAGAGCTGGGCCGTGTAGACGATCGCCGGGTGCACGCCCGTGTCGGGACGCGGCGGCGAACAGACCGCGATGTGCTCGCAGCCGGCCACCTTGGCCGTGGTCACGGTCATGATCGCCGAGGCGATGTGGCTGTAGCGGCCGCCCGGTACGTAGCAGCCCGCCGCACGAACGGGGATGCTCTTCTGCCCCGCGATCAACCCCGGCACGACCTCGGTCTCGATGTCGGTGAGGGTGGCCATCTGCGCTTCGGCGAAACGGCGCACGTTGTCGTGGGCGAAGCGGATGTCGTCCTTGAGCTTCTGCGGCACCTGCTCGGCAGCGGCGGCGATCTCCTCCGGGGTCAGCACCAGGTTGCCCGTGTAGCGGTCGAACTGCGCCGAGTAGCGCTTCGCGGCCTCCTCACCTCCCGACTCGATCTCGTCGAGGATGTTCTGGACCGTCTCCCTGACGTCGCCCGAATCGGACGTCGAGGTCTTGGTGGCCTTTTTCAGGTACTCGCGGGACATGGAAATCTCCTACTTGTAGATGTCAGGCAGCAGCGTCGTCGACACCTCGGGCACGTAGGCGATCAGCAGCACGACGAGCAGCATGAAGAAGACGAACGGCACGGCGCGCGCCGCGATCTTGAGGATCGACTCCCCGGTGAGACCGGAGACGACGAACAGGTTCAGGCCGAGCGGAGGGGTGATGAAGCCCACCCCGAGCGCGGTGATCATCAGCACGCAGAACTGGATCTCGTTCATGCCGATCTCGATGGCCAGCGGCTGCAGGATCGGCGCGAGGATGACGATGTTCGGCGTGGTCTCCATGACGCATCCGGCGGCGATCAGGATGCCGATCATGAGCAGGATCAGGATGGTCGGATCGTCGGTCAGCGAGGTGACCGCGTAGACGAAGCCCTGCGGCACGCCCATGGCCGCGAGGGTCTGCGCCAGCGGCAGCGAGAACGCGATGATCGGCAGGATGACGCCGTTGACCTTGGCCGAGCTGATCAGCATCGACGGAAAGTCCGAGAGCTTCAGCGTGCCGAGGACGAAGCCGAGGATGATGGTCACGACCACCGCGGTGGCGCCGGCCTCGGTCGGGGTCAGCCGCCCAGAGAAGATGCCGTAGAAGATTATTCCGGGCACGATGAAGGCATACCAGCCGGATTTCAGTGCTGTGCCAAGCCGCGAGGCCCACTCGCCGAACGCCATGTTGCCGCCGCCCTCCCAGCCATAGAGGCGGTTCATGATGATGTTGGTGGCGAGGATCGACAGCAGGATCGCCAGCCCGGGGATCACCGCGGCGAGGAAGAGGGTCGAGGCCGAAATTCCCAGGACCAGGCCGATGATGATGTAAGCGATGGAGGGCGGGATGAGGATGCCGGTGCAGGCGCCGGCAGCGACGAGGGCGCAGGCGTAGGGACGCGGGTAGCCCGACTCGA
>JBFIFF010000167.1:0-5128 GCA_041602955.1 Gammaproteobacteria bacterium
CCTCCCGCGCGGCCTTCGAAGGCTACTGCAACGACCCGGCCCTCGCCGACCTGCACCGCCATCGCGAAAACGGCACCGGCGACTACGTCTGGCAGCTGTTCGACCGGCTCGACGACCTGCGGCCGGTCCTCAAGGACGCGGACTGAGCCTCGGTATGGCGTTGCAGCGGATCGCGGGACTTGTTCTCGTCTTCGCGCCGGCCACGCTCGTCGCCGGGGTGGGCGATCCCGGTGTCGCTTGCTCCATCCCCGGTGAGCCGCTGCACTGGATCGCCGACGCCTGCATGGCGCGACTCGGCACCGACGACGAGATCGCGGCCTCCGACTGCATCGCCAAGGAGGCTCGGGTCCCGTTCACCAGCGGCTGCGAGACCAAGGTGCACTACAAGCGGGAGCTGTGCACCTGGTCCGTCGAGCGGGGCACCCACGCCGGCCCCGTCGACGCCTGCCTCGCCGATCCCGGTTTCGCCGGCGCAACGGTGCGAAACGGCGGCGTAGGGCGCTGAACGACCGCTCGGGTTGACGCGGCGCAGCGTCCGCCCGCGTGGCCGCCGCTACACTCCCACCTCCTCGCCTGCCATCGCCCCGGGAGTGCCCCCATGGCCACGCCACCGCTGTTCCACCTCGCCTTCCCCGTCACCGACATCGCCAAGGCGCGCGCCTTCTACGGCGGCCTGCTCGGCTGCCCTGAGGGGCGCAGCGCGGAGAGCTGGGTCGACTTCGACTTCTTCGGCCACCAGGTGGTCGCGCACCTCGCGCCGGAGGAGGCGGGCCACCGCGAGACCTCGGCGGTCGACGGCAAGCAGGTGCCGGTACGTCACTTCGGCGTGATCCTCGACATGGCCGCCTGGGAGGCGCTGGCGGACAAACTGCGCGCGGCGGGCGTGGCGTTCGTCATCGAGCCCTACGTGCGGTTCAGGGGGCAGCCCGGCGAGCAGGCGACCATGTTCCTGCTCGACCCGTGCGGCAACGCCCTCGAGTTCAAGGCGTTCGCCGACATGTCGCGGGTGTTCGCGACGGAGTGAGCCGCCACGCGAGGCGTGGTCTAGGCGGTGTCTCCGCGCGCGGCTGACGTCGCGGTGGCGAGGTAGTTCTCCATCGCGCCACGCAGCGCGTCGGGGAGCGGGCGGCTGCGCAGGGCGTCGTCGCCGAGGTCGACGCAGACCAGCACGCTCTCGACGGTGAAGCGCGGTGCGCCGTCGCAGCGTGCGTCGATGCCGAGGGTGAACGAGCTCGAGCCGAGGCGGCGTACTTCGAGCGCGACCTCGAGCCGGTCGCCGAGCCGCCCGGGCGCGAGGAAGCGGGCGTGGGTGTCGACGGTCGGGATGCCGAGCCGGTGCACCTGGTGCAGGGCGGCGAAGTCGAGACCGAGGCCGTCGGCGAACCAGTCCTCGACGATGCGGTTGGCCATCAGGAAGTAGCGCGGGTAGAAGACGATCCCGGCGCCGTCGCAATCCTCGAAGCGCACCGGGTAGGTGCGGATGAAGCGGTGTGGTGCGTGCATGGGCCAAGTATCGACGGTGGACGCGGCCGCGTGAAGGGCGCGGGACGCCGCACCCGTGACGGGGGCATCGCTGGCCGGGACGCGCTTGACCGCCAGGGGGTGCCCGACCATCCTGACGGAGGTCGCGTCGGTTCGACCGGCCATCCTCCGCAGGAGCAGACGCCATGGACAAGCTCAGGGCCAGCGACATCAAACCGAAGCACTTCGGCTGGCGGGTCGAGGACCGCGTCGCGACCGTGACCATGAACCTCCCGGAGCGCAAGAATCCGCTGACCTTCGACAGCTACGCGGAACTGCGCGACACCTTCTCCAGACTGCAGCACGTCGACGATGTGCGTGCGGTGGTGGTGACCGGGGCGGGTGGCAACTTCTGCTCCGGCGGCGACGTGCACGACATCATCGGCCCGCTGGTCAGCATGGAGATGCCCGAGCTGCTGGCCTTCACGCGCATGACCGGCGACCTGGTCAAGGCGATGCGCACCTGCCCGCAGCCGATCGTCGCGGCGGTCGACGGCGTCGCGGTCGGCGCCGGCGCGATCCTGACCATGGCCAGCGATATCCGCTACGCGACGCCGCGGGTCAAGACCGCGTTCCTGTTCGTCAAGGTGGGCCTGGCCGGTTGCGACATGGGTGCCTGCGCGATCCTGCCGCGCCTGATCGGCCACGGCCGCGCCTCCGAGCTGCTCTACACCGGGCGCGTCATGACCGCCGAGGAGGGGCTGGCGTGGGGCTACTACAACGCCATCGTCGAACCGGACGGGCTGATGGCGCGTGCCTGCGCCATGGCGCACGAGATCGCCACCGGGCCGTACTTCGCCCACACCATGACCAAGAAGTGCCTGCACCAGGAGTGGAACCAGGGCATCGAGCAGGCGCTCGAGACCGAGGCCGAGGCGCAGGCGATCTGCATGCAGACGCGGGACTTCGAGCGCGCCTACCACGCCTTCGTCAACAAGCTAAAGCCCGTGTTCGAAGGCAATTAGCGGCCGCCGTCGATGGACCGGGGTTGCCTCGACTGGCCGTTCCTCGAACCGCGTCATCGCGCGCGGGCCGAGGCGCTGACCGCGTTCGCGGCGGCCGAGCTCGCCCCCATCGCCGCCGCCGCCGGGGAGGCGGACGCGGGTCTCGATGCGGCGTGCCGGTCGATCGTGCAGCGCCTCGGCGCGGCCGGCTTCCTCGACTGTGTCGCGCTCGAGGATGCGAAGGCCACCTTCGACGTGCGCATGCTCGCGCTCAGCCGCGACGTGCTCGCACGGAGTGCCGCGCTGGCCGATTTCGCGTTCGCCATGCAGGGGCTCGGCAGCGGGCCGATCTCGCTGTTCGGCACCCCCGCGCAGCGCGCCGCGTACCTGCCGCCGGTGATCGCCGGCGGGCGCATCGCCGCCTTCGCACTCTCCGAGCCACAGGCCGGCAGCGACGTCGCGGCCCTGGCGACGAGCGCGCAGCGCGAGGGCGGCCACTACGTGCTCGACGGCACCAAGACCTGGATCTCCAACGGCGGCCTCGCCGACCACTACGTGGTGTTCGCACGCACCGGCGAGGCTCCGGGCGCGCGCGGCCTGAGCGCGTTCGTCGTCGACGCCGACAACCCGGGGCTGCGGGTCAGCGAACGGCTGCGCGTCAGCGCGCCGCACCCGCTGGCGAGCCTCGCACTCGAGGGGTGCCGGGTGCCGGTCACGGCCCTGGTCGGCCGACCCGGAGACGGGTTCAAGGTGGCGATGGCCACGCTGGACGTGTTCCGCACCACGGTCGGGGCCGCGGCACTCGGCATGGCGCGGCGCGCGCTCGACGAGGCGCTCGACTGGGTGGTGCGGCGCGAGGCGTTCGGCCGGCCGTTGGCCGACTACCAGCTGACCCAGGCGAGGCTCGCCGAGATGGCCACCGGGGTCGACGCCGCGGCGCTGCTGGTCTACCGCAGCGCGTGGGCCAAGGACGTGCACGGCGGGCGCAACACCCTGCCGTCGTCGATGGCCAAGCTGCACGCCACCGAGACCGCACAGCAGGTGGTCGACGCGGCGGTGCAGCTGTTCGGCGGGCGCGGCGTGCTGCGCGGCGTCACCGTCGAGGCGCTCTACCGCGAGATCCGCGCGCTGCGCATCTACGAGGGCACCAGCGAGATCCAGAAGCTGGTCATCGCGCGCGAACTGCTCGCGCAGCGGGAGGCCGAGACCTCCCGTTGAGAAGTGGGGGTGTTGTGGTGACGGTTCCGCCTGCCGGCGGCGGGCTGTGGCACTCGGCGACCCCGCTTGCGCGTCCCGTCCCGAGGCTGGGCCCGCTGCGGCCCAAGTGTGACGGCAGCGCGGTCAACCCGACCGCTTGCTCCGGCAACGCTCAGTGACGGGTTGCCGTCATCACGTCGGCGCGGGTGCTGGCCGCGCGCGGGCGGTGGCTTGAGGCCCGCTCCTCGACGCGGATGGTGACGCGCTCCGAGATCAGGTGCTCGCCCCACGGCTGGTGCTCCTCGTCGCCGAGGATCAGCTGCAGGGTGTGCTCGCCGGGCGGCAGTTCGATCACCGCTTCGGTCTCGCCGTCCATGTAGTGCAGGTGGTTGGCGTCGAACGGGATGATGTCGTCGAGCGACTCCGGCTCGGCCACGTCGATCAGCAGGTGGTGGTGCCCGGCGCGGTGCACGTTGACGCCGAGCGGGGCGATCTCGATGTGGCGCGCACCGAATCCGATCCGCAACGGGCTGGTGGCGACCGCACCGTCCTCGAGGTTGGTGATGAACACCTCGGCATTCTTCTTCGCCTTGTGGGCCAGGGCTGGCGACGCGAGGGGGAACATCACGGCCAGCGCGAGGGCGACGATCCTTGTCGGGGCAGGCATCCGATGGCTCCCATCGTGACTCACAAGTAAGGGTACCGAAGTCTCTCCGGGGGTCAACCCGGCACCGTGGATAGGCACGCCCACCGGTGCCGGTGAGGCGACGCCCCGATCAGGGGTCGCGCGTCGGGGCGTCGCCCATCCCGGGCCTGCGCAGGGTGTCGGCTCCCTCGTGAGGGGCCAGGTCCTCGACGAAACCCCGATGGTAGACGTCGTGGATGTAGGCGAGGATGTCCCAGCGCTGCTCTTCGCTGAGCGTGGTCTCGAACGCCGGCATGGCCGAGTTCTGCGAGCGGAAGGGTTCGACCGTGCCCCCCTTGCTGAGGCGCCAGAACAGGTAACCGTCGTTGTCGTCGTAGCGCGAGTGCAGGTGCCGGGTCAGGTTCGCCGGGCGGTGTTCCAGGCCGGCCGCGGCGACGCCGGTGCCGCGGCCGTCCATGCCGTGGCAGACCGCGCAGTTCTCGGCGTAGAGCGCCCGGCCACGCTCGATGGCGCGGTGGTCGCCCCAGATGCGGCTGGACATGGAGCGGTAGGGCTCGGGGGGCGCGACCCAGGCATCGTGGACGTGGCCCTCGCCGCCGTGGATGTTCTCCATGTGCCGCATGCCGCTCTGGCCGTGGTTGTCGGGCTGGCCGTCCCCGTGGCCGTTGCCGTGGACCCCCGGAGCGTGCTCGCCGGTAGCGAGCGCGAGCGCGGGAAGGGTGAGCAACAGGGCGGCGCGCAGCGCGATCACCCGGCTCCGGATCGGATGTTTCATGGTGTCCTGGACCTCTCTTCGATGCGTGGACGAATCGAGCGGGCC
>JBFIFF010000168.1:0-5100 GCA_041602955.1 Gammaproteobacteria bacterium
CGAGCGCATGCGCACGTGCGAGCGCCGTGTTGTCGCGCCGGGGACCCCGGCGCAGGAACGAAGGGCCCGGAACGGTCAGTGAAGCGAGATCCGGACGGCTAGGGAACCGGCGGCAGGCCCGTCGCCTCGGAGCGACCGCACGGCTCGCCGCGGCGCACCGCGGCGTCTCTCAGGCCGTGGCGGTCCTGCGCTTGCCGCGACGGCGGATGTTGAGCACCTCGATCCCGGTCGCGAAGGCCATGGCGAAGTAGAGGTAGCCCTTCGGCACGTGCTGGTCGAAGCCCTCGGCGACCAGCATCGCCCCGACCAGCACCAGGAAGCTCAGCGCCAGCATCTTCAGCGACGGGTGTTTCTCGACCATGTCGCCGAGCGGCTTGGCGAAGAGGAACATCACGGCGACGGCGATCAGGATCGCCGCCACCATCACCTCGACGTCGCGCGCCAGCCCGACCGCGGTGATCACCGAGTCGAGCGAGAAGACGATGTCGACGATCGCGATCTGCGCGACCACCAGCACGATGCCGTGCAGCGCCTTGACCGTCGGCGGGCTGCCGTGCTCGTCCTCGACGTCGACGTAGATCTCGTTGGCCGCCTTCCACAGCAGGAACAGGCCGCCGCCGATCAGCACCAGGTCGCGGCCGCTGATCGCCTCGCCGAACACGGTGAACAGCGGGTCGGAGAGCTTCATCACCCAGGTCAGCGACAGCAACAGGGCGATGCGCGTGATCCCGGCGAAGGCGAGGCCGAGGAAGCGGGCACGCTCCTGCAGGTGCTTCGGCAGGCGCGAGACCAGCAGGGTCAGGAAGATGATGTTGTCGACCCCGAGGACGATCTCGAGCGCGGTCAGGGTGACGAGGGCGGCCCACGCCTCGGGGCTGGTCAGCAGTTCGATCACGGTCTCACTCCCAGTGGCTTGTCACAGGGCGGCGCGCATCGCCGCACCGGTCGGTGCGCCCGAGCGGGCTCAGACGCCCAGCCGCTTGCGTTCGAGGCGACGCACGAACTCCTCCATGACGATCCGGTAGAGGTCGTCACCGAGGTAGGCGTCCTCGACCCTGGACTCGATGCTCGGGTTGTCGTTGACCTCGATGATGCAGACCCGCTCGCCGTCCATCTTGACGTCGACGCCGTAGAGGCCGTCGCCGATCAGGTTGGCCGCGCGCGTGGCGGCGCGCACCACCGGGCCGGGGGCGTCGTGCACCGGCAGGGTCTTCCAGCCGCCCGACTTGCCCTTGCCCGTCGGCGAATGGTCGTAGATCTGCCAGTGGCCGCGCGACATGAAGTACTGGCTGGCGTAGATCGGCTTGCGGTTGAGGATGCCGATACGCCAGTCGTATTCGGTGTAGACGTACTCCTGGACCAGCAACAGCGCCGACTCCTTGAACAGCCGCTTGGCGTCGCGCTGCAGTTCCTCCATGTCCTGCGCCTTGGTGACGCCGCGCGAGAAGGAGCCGTCGGGGATCTTGAGCACCAGCGGGAAGCCGAACGCCGCGGCGGCCTCGTCGAGGTCCTGCTTGCGGTCGCGGCTGACGATGCGCGTGCCCGGCGTCGGCAGCTTGTTGGTGCGCAGCAGGTCCGCCAGGTAGACCTTGTTGGTGCACTTGAGGATCGAGTCGGGGTCGTCGATGACGATCAACCCCTCCGACTCGGCCTTCTTGGCGAAGCGGTAGGTGTGGTCGTCGATGGCGGTGGTGGCGCGGACGAACAGCGCGTCGAACTCGCCCACGCGCAGGAAGTCGCGCCGGGTGATCAGCTCGACGTCGATGCCGAGCGCCCGCCCGGCGCGCATGAATTTCTTGATCGCGGCCCCGTCGCTGGGCGGGAACTTCTCCTCGGGGTTGACCAGGATCGCCATGTCGTAGCGGTAGCGCTTGCGCGTCTTGGGCTTGCGCCACACCTTGCGGCTGAAGCCGTCGAGGGCGGCGGCGAAGCGGTCCTCGTCGGCCTCGTCGAGTTCGTGGATGGAGCCGCTGTTGAGCTCGTGGATGATCCAGTCGTCGCCGCTGCGGCGGAAGGTCACCTCGAGGATCGGGCACGGGAACTGCTCGAACAGCTGGCGCGCGAAGCGCTCGAGTGCGGGCTCGCTGGACTGGCCGAAGTAGAACTTGAGGAGCAGTTCGCTCACCGTGCTGTCACGGTGCGCGAGGACCTGGCCGAGGCTCCGGTTCAAGTCGCCGATGCCCAGGCCGTAGATCGACTTGCGCGAGAGGTCGTTGATGGTGCGCACCGACGGGATCACGCGCTGGCCGCGTGCCTCAGCGAGCAGCGAGCAGTAGTAGCCGTTGCTGAGATACTTGGTGCTGCGGCAGAGGTTGATGACCTGGTCGCCGGGCGCGTTGCCCGCGTCCTCGCCCTGGGCCAGGTAGGTCGTCACGGGGATCACCTGGTCGCTCGGGTAGTAGGCGCGCCAGTCCTTGTCCTTCTCGACGACGATCAGCAGGTCGGCCATCGGGCCCTCCAGGAAGGGGGTAGGGTGCGTACGGGGTGGCAGGCCTCGTGCGCGTCTGGAAGCGGCAGTATAGTAGGGGTCCAGTCCCCCGGCACACCAGCAGAGCGAGGCGGAATCCTGCGATGACCCCCGGATCCCCCCGTGCCCGTGCGGAGCCCGCTGGCGAGCCGCTGGCGCCCCGCTTCAGCGAGGCCCGCACCGAGGACATCGACGCCCTGGTCGCCCTCGAGAATCGCAGCTTCGACACCGACCGCCTGAGTCGGCGCAGCTTCCAGTGGATGATCCGCCGTGGCAACGGCTGGCTGGAGGTGGCGCGCGACGACGAGGGCATTCTCGGCTATGCGCTGGTGCTGTTCCACAAGGGCACCCCGCTCGCGCGACTCTACTCCATGGCGGTCGACCAGCGGGCGCGCGGCATGGGGCTCGGGCGCCAGCTGCTGGAGCGCGCCGAGGCGGAGGCACGCACCCGGGGCTCGGTCTACATGCGCCTCGAGGTGCGCCCGGACAACGCCCCGGCGATCGCCCTCTACGAGTCGCTGGGCTACCGCCAGTTCGCGGTCTTCGACGACTACTACGAGGACCACAGCGACGCGCTGCGCTACGAGAAGCGGGTGCACGAGTTCTCCGGTGAGCGGCGCAAGCGGGTGCCGCTCTACGTGCAGACCACCGACTTCACCTGCGGCCCCGCCTCGCTGATGATGGCGATGCGCGCGCTCGACCCCGGGCTGGCCTGCACGCGCAAGCTGGAACTGCAGCTGTGGCGCGAGGCGACCACCATCTTCATGACCTCCGGCCACGGCGGCTGCGGCCCGCACGGGTTAGCGCTCGCCGCGTGGCGGCGCGGGTACCGGGTCGAACTGTTCCTCAACGACCCCAACCCGCTGTTCATCGAGGGGGTGCGCAACCCGGAGAAGAAGGAGGTGCTCGAGCTGGTCCACCACGACTTCGTCGAGCAGCTCGCGGCGACCGACGTCAGCGTCGAGGAGCGCGCCGTGACCACCGCCGAGCTGGCAACGCGCATCGACGCCGGGGCCATGCCGCTGGTGCTGATCAGCGCCTACCGCTTCACGCGCAACAAGAGCCCGCACTGGGTCCTGCTGACCGCGGTCGACGACGACTTCATCTACCTGCACGATCCCGACGTCGACACCGACGAGGACAAGAGCGCGGTCGACAACACCTACGTCCCGGTGCCGCGCGCCGAGTTCGACCGCTTTGCCGTGTTCGGTCGCCGGGCGCTGCGCGCGGCGGTGGTGCTGCACCGGCGCGAGGCCGGTTCGGGCCGCAAGACAACCTGATATAAAATATCAATAATAGTTGTTAACTAATTGAATAATGGATAGAACAGAGCGTTTCTATCGCATCGACCGGCTGCTGCGCAGCCACCGCATCGTTCCCCTGCAGCGGTTTCTCGACGACCTCGAGATCTCCCGCGCGACCTTCAAGCGCGACCTCGAGTACCTGCGCGACCGCTTCAACGCCCCGCTGGTCTACGACCGCGACGCGGGCGGTTACCGCTACGACGAACCGCAGGAGGGGCCGCGTTTCGCCCTGCCCGGGCTCTGGTTCAGCGCCGCGGAGCTGCACGCCCTGGCCACCCTGGAGCAGCTGATCGAGGGGCTGCAACCGGGCCTGCTCGCGCCCCACGTCGGGCCGCTGCGCGAACGCCTCGACGCCATGCTCGGGGCCAGCGCGGCCGACGCCGGCAGCGTCGCGCGCCGCGTGCGCCTGCTCGGCCTCGGCCAGCGGCGCCTCGAGCCGGCCTGTTTCGAAGTGCTGGCCGGGGCGCTGTTCGCGCGCCGCCGCCTGCGCCTGCGCCACTTCAACCGGGCCGAGGACCGCCACACCGAGCGCACGGTCTCGCCACAGCGCCTGGTGCACTATCGCGAGAACTGGTACCTCGACGCCTGGTGCCACCTGCGGCGTGGCCTGCGCAGCTTCGCCGTCGATGCCATCGAGCAGGCCGAGCCGCTCGACCAGCCCTCGCGCGAGATTCCGGACGCCGAACTCGACGCCCACGTCGCGGGTGGCTACGGCATCTTCACCGGCGCCCCGCGCGCCGTGGCGCGGCTGCGTTTCACCGCGACGCGGGCCCGCTGGGTGGCCGCCGAGCACTGGCACCCGGCCCAGCGTTCGACCTGGCTGCCCGACGGCAGCTACCGCCTCGAGGTGCCCTACGCCGACGACCGCGAGCTGGTCATGGACCTCCTCAAGCACGGACCGGAGGTCGAGGTCGAGGGGCCGGCGGAGCTGCGCGCTCGCGTCCGTGCACTGCTCGACGCGGCCTCGGCGATCTACCGCCCGGCGTGACCCCGGGCTCACCCGGTGAGCCCGTGCGGGTGGTATCGTGAGCATCCCGCTATGCCCGCGAACCGCCGCCTGACCCGATGCCCGAGCTGACCGCCATCAACGTCCTGCTGCTGCTCGCCTCCGGTGCGGCTCTCGGCGTCGCGGTGACGCTGCTGTGGACCCTGGGGCGCGAGACGCGCGCCCTCGGCGAACTCCGCGCGCGCCTGGAGACCGAGGCCGAGGCCGAGCGCGCCGTCATGCAGGCGCGCCTCGACGCGGTGCGTGCCGAGGTGGCCACGCTCGCCGGCGAGCGTGACGGCCTGCGCGGCGAACTGCGCGCCCTCGCCGAGCAGGCCGCGCAG
>JBFIFF010000169.1:0-5058 GCA_041602955.1 Gammaproteobacteria bacterium
CGCCCGGGGCGAGGTTCTGCATCAGCACGTCGGCCCGGCCGACCAGCCGCGCGAGGATCTCGCCGGCCTGCGGGTGCTTGGCGTCGAGCGCCATGCTCTCCTTGGAGCGGTTGCACCAGACGAAGTGCGAGGCGAGGCCCCTGACCCGGCGGTCGTAGCCGCGTGCGAAATCGCCGCTGCCCGGGCGCTCGATCTTGATCACCCGCGCGCCGAGATCGGCGAGGTGGCGGGTCGCCAACGGCGCGGCGATGGCATGCTCGAGGGTGACGACCGTGATCCCGGCGAGCGGTTGCATCAGAAGCTCCGCGGCAGGCCGAGGACGTGCTCGGCGATGTAGGCGAGCACCAGGTTGGTCGAGATCGGCGCCACCTGGTAGAGGCGGGTCTCGCGGAACTTGCGCTCGACGTCGTACTCGGCGGCGAAGCCGAAGCCGCCATGGGTCTGCAGGCAGGCGTTGGCGGCCTCCCACGACGCCTTGGCGGCGAGGTGCTTGGCCATGTTGGCCTGCGCGCCGCACGGCTGGTGGGCGTCGAAGCGCCGGCACGCCTCGAAGCGCATCAGGTTGGCCGCCTCGATTTCCATGTGCGCCTCGGCCAGCGGAAACGCGATGCCCTGGTTCTGGCCGATCGGGCGCCCGAAGACGACGCGCTCGTTGGCGTACTTCACCGCACGCTCGACGAACCAGTAGCCGTCGCCGATGCACTCGGCGGCGATCAGCGTGCGTTCGGCGTTGAGGCCGTCGAGGATGTACCTGAATCCCAGGCCCTCCTCGCCGATCAGGTTCTCGGCCGGGATCTCGAGGTCGTCGAAGAACAGCTCGTTGGTCTCGTGGTTGACCATGTTGACGATCGGTTTGACCTCCATTCCATGGCCGATCGCCGCGTGCAGGTCGACGAGGAAGATCGACATGCCCTCCGACTTGCGCTTGACCTCGGCCAGCGGGGTCGTGCGTGCCAGCAGGATCATCAGGTCGGAGTGCTGCACGCGGGAGATCCACACCTTCTGGCCGTTGACCACGTAGCGATCGCCCTTGCGCACGGCCGTGGTCTTGATCTTGGTGGTGTCGGTGCCGGTGGTCGGCTCGGTCACCCCCATCGACTGCAGGCGCAGCTCGCCGCCGGCGATGCGCGGCAGGTAGCGCTGCTTCTGCGCCTCCGAACCGTGCCGCAGCAGGGTGCCCATGTTGTACATCTGGCCGTGGCAGGCGCCGGCATTGCCGCCCGAGCGGTTGATCTCCTCCATGATCACCGACGCTTCGGCGAGGCCGAGTCCGCTGCCGCCGTACGCCTCGGGGATCAGCGCGGCGAGCCAGCCCGCCTCGGTCAGGGCGTCGACGAACGCCTCGGGGTAGCCTCGCGCCGCGTCGATGCCGCGGAAATAGCTGTCGGGGAAGCGTCCGCAGAGGTCACGGACGGCGTCGCGAATGTCGCGGTAGGGGTCGTCGGGCTCGTGCATCGTTTCTTACCGATCTCCCTTGGTCTGGGTGGTCTCAGCGCAGCGTCGCGGTGGCGTCCATCGCCAGCGCACCGTCGGGATCGCGGATCCACAGCCGCACCGTGCCGTCCTCGGCCGGCGCGCCGCAGACGGTCAGAGGTGCGGTGTCGAACACCGGGCGCAGCGCGCGGAAGGCGAACGTGGCAACGGCCGCGCTCGGTCGCTCGGCACGCAGCAACTCGAGCAGCAGCGTTGCCTGCAGCGGGCCGTGGAAGACCAGGCCCGGGTAGCCCTCGACGCCGGTGGCGTAGCTGCGGTCGTAGTGGATGCGGTGGCCGTTGAAGGTCAGCGCCGAGTAGCGGAACAGCAGCACCGGGTCGGGGACCAGCGTCCGTTCCCAGGCGGCATCGGTGGGCGCGGACTGCACCGGCGGGGTGGGCGCGTCGGGAGTCGGCGGCTCGCGGTAGACGATGTCGTGCCACTCGTCGAGCAACGGGCCGTCGGCGTCGGTGAAGGCGTGGCGGACGGTGACGAAGACCAGCGCGCCGCTGCGCCCCTGCTTGAGATCGACCGATTCCACGGTGGAGCGTCGCCCGACGGGCACGCCGACGCGCAGCGGGCGCGCGAACTCGAAGCGGCTGCCGGCCCACATCCTGCGCGGCAGCGGCACCGGGGGCAGGAACCCGCCGCGCCGCGCATGGCCGTCCTCGCCGAGGTCGGAGGCGCGGTCGCAGGGCAGGAACCCGAGCCAGTGCCACAGGGGCGGCAGGGGCTCGCCTTCGCGGGGCGCGACGTCGAGGTCGAGGGTCGCGGCCAGCGCGGCCGCGCGGCGCGCGTCGATGACGTCGCTGGCGTCCTGCCCGCGACCGATCCACGTCTGCAGCAGCGGGAGGTCGATTTCCATCGGACGCGGCTCAGCGTGACGGGCCGAGGGAGAGCATCCCCTCGTGGTCGACGCGGATCGCCGGTTGCAGCGCGCCGACGTCGAGTTTCGCCTCGAGCCGGTAGGTGAGCGATCCACGCTGCGAGCGCAGCAGGTCGCCGACCAGGCCGAGGCCGCCCAGCAGGTCCACGCCGGCGACCAGGGCGACGTCGGCCTCGCCGTAGGGCGCCACCACGGGCAGGTCGTTGGCGACGCCGGCGAGCAGCCGGTGGCCCTCGAGGCGCACGTCGTAGGCGATGCCGTGCAGCTTCAGCGGCGTGCGGTTGGGGTTGAGGATGCGCAGGCCGATCTCGAAGCGCGGCGCACTGCCCTCGCTGGGCAGGGCGCGGAAGTGGTTGACGGTCACGGTCGGTGACTCGTAGCCGGGCTGCATGGTGGCGCAACCGGCGAGTAGCACGAGGAGGAGCAGGGCCGCGAGCGGCCGGTGGGGCGGTCTGGTCATCGGGGACTCCGTGGCGGCAGCAGGGGGATTGTGGGCAATGCGGTGCGACGCGACAAGGACGTGGGTCACGCCTTCTGCTAGCCGTCGAGCCAGCGTTCCGCCGTCGTGCCTACGTTTTGCACCGAGTGGACGGCACCGGCCGGGATCAGCTGCGCCTCGCCGGAGGAGGGCCGGGTGACGCGCCCCGTGGCGGCCACGCCGGTGCGGTTGCGAGGGTACGGAAGCGCCGGCCGGGGGCCGGCGCCAGGGTCATGACGCCCCGTCCGTCTTGTCGGGACGCTCGTTGCGCGCCGCAGCAGGCTCCCTGCACAGTTCCTGGCTGAACTCGGGGTAAGGGTTCAGGCGGTCGAAGGGGGGGGACCAGCCGGCCTGCTCCTTCGCCCAGTTCGCAACCGGCATGACGAACGGCAGGTGCCCGTTGGGACGGAACCACCCGTCCACCGACCAGGCACTGTTGGCGGTGCGATCGGTCACCACCGCGGTCCAGTGCACGGTGCGTATGTCGAACCGGTTGCGTACCTGGGGCGGCGCGAGCGACCAGCCGGGGAGCTGGTCGAGGTCGATCAGCACCTGGAGGTAGGTCGCGATGTTGGTCGCGTTGTCGACGCAGTCCGTGCGTCCGTCCAGCTCGCGGTCGAGGTCGTTCAAGGCCTGATCGTTGGCCAGTGCGGGCAGGTATTTCTCGGCCAGCAGTTCCATCTGCCAGACACCGATGCGCAGCCTCTGCAGGCGTTGGTGGAGGTCGTCTCCCGGACACATGGCCATCTGCTGTCTGACCTGGGCCATGTCCGCGCGCGAGTACTGCAGGGTGCGGCGCTTGGCGCACGACCAGTCATGGCAGACCTGCAGCACCACCGAGCCGTCCGGGTTGAGGTGGTACACGGGGTCGAGGGGCTGCGTCGATGACGTGGGCACGGCGAGCGGGTAGGAGGCCGCCGTGCCGGCCAGCGGGATTGCAGCAAGCAGGAGCGCAGCGAGATAGTTGAGGTATCGCATCCGGTTCGAGAGGTCTGCAGGTGATCGGGCTGCGCCGGCTGCCGGGACCCGGCGGGTCACCAAGCCGTGCGCGAACGTTATCTGACAGTTTGCCGTGCCGTGAGGGCTTTGGCCAGACCACGCCGCGCAGGGTCTTCATCCCAGCCGCCGGCGGTCGGCTGGCCGTAACCGCGCCGGGGCGACAGCGGACGCCTATGGCGCCATACTCATGCAGACCTCGACCTGCAAGGAGACCGGTCCATGGCCATCGCGCGTATCCGTCTGCTGGCCCCGCTGCTGGCGCTGCTGCTGTTCCATACCGCATCCCTCGCCGCCGGGCTGACGCCGGCCCAGGTGCGCGGCACCGTCGCCGCGATCCAGGAACTCGAAGCGACCTTCGGCCAGACCGGGCGCGACGTGGACATCAACCCGCGGATGGATGCCTTCAGCGGCAGCAAGGCCGACGTGGACAAGGCGATGGCCATTCTGCGCAAGCACGGCTTCACCAGCGTCGAGGAGTGGACCGACGTGGCTCAGCGCGTGGTCAATGCCTACATGGCGGTCAAGTTCGCCGAGGAACAGCCCGATGCCGAGAGCGAGCTGGCGCGTGCGCGCGCCGAGATCGAGGCGAGCGGCATGAGCCCCGAGCAGAAGAAGGAGATGATCGCGATGATGGAGCAGTCGATGGCGGCGATGCGCAAGATGGTTGACGCCCCGCCCGAGGACGTGGCCACGGTGCGCGGCATGCTCCCGGAGCTCGACGCCTTCTTCGAGCAGTAGGGTCCGGTCGGGTCAGCGGCGGTCGCGAAGCTCCGCCGCGAGTTCGGCGAGGCACGCGGCGGCCGAGCGCCTGACGGCTTCGCTCAGCCCTTCGCCCTCGCCGAAATCGATCCCCTCGATCACGGCGAGGTCCAGACGGGACGGCAGCTGCCCGAGCACCCGCGCCATCTCGATCGCCTCGCCGACACCGAAGCGGTGGGTGGAGTGGTGGCAGAGCGCCGCCGGGACCGGTGCGGCATGCGCGGCGATCCGCGTCACCCGGCCGGGCGCCCCGGCGGGGGCGGCGGCATCGAACAGCCAGACGCGGTCACGGCCCTGCCACGCGTCCATCAGGCCGGCCCCCTCCCCGGAGAGAAGCCGGACCTCCACCGCGTCGCCGAGACGTGCGCCGAGACGCTCGGCGAGCCACGGCCCGACGCCGTCGTCCCGCCGCCAGCGGTTGCCGGCACCGATCAGCAGGGGACGGGACACGGGCTGGGGGCCG
>JBFIFF010000170.1:0-5036 GCA_041602955.1 Gammaproteobacteria bacterium
GACGTCGACGCCCTGATCGACAAGCTCAAGAACGAAGCGAAGGTGATCTGACATGGCCAGCCTGGTTCTCGCCGAACACGACAACGCCGAGCTAAAGGCGGCGACCCTGCACACCGTCACCGCGGCCCTCGCCTGCGGCGGGCCGGTCACGGTGCTCGTCGCCGGCCACCAGTGCGCCGAGGTTGCCGCGCAGGCGGCGCAGGTGGCCGGGGTCGACAGTGTCATCCACGTCGACGACGCCCACTACGAGCACCCGCTGGCCGAGCCGGTCGCCGACCTGCTGGTCGCGCTGGCCGACGGTTTCACGCACCTGCTCGCCCCGGCGACCACCTACGGCAAGAACCTGCTGCCGCGGGTCGCCGCGTTGAAGGACGTGGCGATGATCTCGGAGATCGTCGCCGTCGAGGCGCCCGACACCTTCGTGCGGCCGATCTACGCCGGCAACGCGCTGGCGACGGTGCAGTCCGCCGACGCGCTCAGGGTGATCACGGTGCGCGGCACGGCGTTCGACGCGGCGCCGACCACGGGCGGCAGCGCGGCGGTCGAGGCCGGCACCGCCGCCGCCGACCCGGGCGTGTCGCGTTACGTGGGCGCGGAGCTGACCAAGTCGGAGCGCCCCGAGTTGACCGCGGCGAAGGTCGTCGTCTCGGGCGGACGCGGCGTCGGCTCGGGCGAGAACTTCCAGCTGATCGAGGCGCTCGCCGACAAGCTCGGCGCGGCGGTCGGCGCGAGCCGCGCGGCGGTCGACGCCGGCTTCGTGCCCAACGACTACCAGGTCGGGCAGACCGGCAAGGTGGTCGCGCCGGAACTCTACATCGCCGTCGGCATCTCCGGCGCCATCCAGCACCTGGCCGGGATGAAGGACTCCAAGGTGATCGTCGCGATCAACAAGGACGAGGAGGCGCCGATCTTCCAGGTCGCCGACTACGGCCTGGTCGCCGACCTGTTCCAGGCGGTGCCGGAACTGACCGCGAAGCTCGGCTGAGCGAACCCGTCGGTCGGGCCCAGGCGGCGTTTCTGGGGACCCGCGCCCCTACCCGTCCACCGCACGCGGCCGGCCGTCCCCGTCGATGGCGACGTAGGTGAACTGCCCCTCGGTCACCTTGAACGGTTCGCCGCCGATGCCTCGGCACACCCATGCCTCGACGTGCACCGTGATCGAGGTGCGACCGACCCGCGCGATGTTCGTGTAGACGCTGAACTGGTCGCCGACGTAGACCGGCCGGTGGAAGCTCATGCCGTCGACCGCCACGGTCGCGACCCGTCCCCGGGCCCGCTTGATCGCCGCCGCGCCGCCGGCCAGGTCCATCTGCGCCATGACCCAGCCACCGAAGATGTCACCGTTGGGGTTGGTGTCGGCCGGCATCGCCGTGGTGCGCAGCGTCAGCGTGCCCTCCTCGGGCAGGTTCCGTTCACCCATTGCGTCGCCTCTCGTCGGGTCCACGGCCGCTACCTCTCGCCGAGGGTGGCGAGCAGCAGCTCCTTGGCACGGTTGATCTGCGCGGCGAGGTAGGGCGATCCGCCGCGGTCCGGGTGCAGTCGCTGGATCAGGCGACGGTGTGCGGCGCGGATCGCGTCGGCGTCGGCGTCGGCCTCGACGCCGAGAATCTGCCGCGCCTCGGCCTCGCTGAACTCGATCGACGGCGGCGGAGGGGCACTCCCCGTCCCCTGCGCGGCCGCGCTCCAGCGCTCGGCATGCGCACGCTCGAGGTAGCTCTCGAGCAGCGCCGCGCCCTGCGGATCGGCGGCGCGGCACTCGGCCAGCAACGCGAGCAGCTCGTCGAACCCCAGCGAGGCGAGGCTGCGCCCGGCGTAGCGCCCACGCAGCACCTGACCGTCGAGCTGGCCGCTGGCGTGGTCGAGGGTCATGCGCAGCATCTCGGTCGCCACCTCCGACCGCTGCCCCGCCCCGCCGGCGGGGCGCGCGGGTCCGGCGGAGGCCGACATCACGCGCCCGAGCCACTGCATCGCCTTGGCCTGCAGCAGGGCCATCGCCAGGCGCTGCGCGAACGGCAGCAGGCCACCGAGCAGCCCGTAGAGCCAGTGCGCGCGGCCGCTGACCGCGAGCAGCACCAGCACACCGCCGAGGGCGAACAGCACGGCGTTGCGGTGTGCCGTGGGGCGCTTGGCCGGCGGCAAGCCCCTGACCCAGTACCAGTAGACCAGGCCGATCGCACCGACCACGAGCAGGATGCGGATCAGCATCAGCGCGGTCCGAGCTGGCCGAGCAGACGCTGGGCCGCGCCGCCGTGGGCGCGGCCATGGGCCTCGAGCGCCCGGCGCCCGCCGCTGGCGAACACCGCCACGGCGGTCAGCAACTCGCGCAGCTGCGCGGCGCTGGCGGCGTCGAACGGGCAGAAGGCGCCCCCGCTGAGCCGGGCGATCTCGCCGAACACGGTCGTCGCGTTGGCATCGCGCCCCTCGAGAAACATGAACGCGGGCACGCCCAGCAGGCCGAGCTCGCCGGCGCGATGGTAGAGCGGATCCGGCGGCTCCTCGACGCAGTCGCCAACGAACACCAGCGCGCTGACCCGGCCGCGGCGGTGCTCGGCGACCGCGTGGTCGAGCACCCGGGCGATCTGGGTCTGGCCCGCCGCGCAGCGCACCGCGGTCATCTGCTCGAGCAGGCGCGCGCTGGTGCTGCACCACGGCGTCGCCTCGAACTCGAGGAAACCGCGGTACCAGGCGAGCTGGATCGCCAGCCCACCGAGCGCCGCGGCGGCCTGGAACATCTCGGCCTGCAGGTGACTGGCCCGATCCCAGGTGGGCTCGCGGCTGGCCGTGGCGTCGAGCGCGAACAACAGTCGCCCACCCCCGGCGGCCGGGGTCTGCGCGACGCGACGCAGGAAGGCGTCGACCTCGCCGCGACTCGAGCGCTGCGGCAACCGGTCGCGGCGAGTCATGGGCAGATGCGCGGGTGCATCGGGCTATTCTACCGTGCGACCCCGCGCCGGTGGACCGGCGGCCGCGACGCCTGCGGGGCTCCGAAGCCTGCCAGGCCGATGGAATGCGGCCATACTGGGCAGACCGGGCCTCTTACGTATTGACGTTTACGTAAACGTAATTTAATAATAGCCGCACAAGAGTCGGCCTCGCCGGATTGCCGGACACGACGAAGGCCACCATCGGAGGAGACAATGCAGGACCACACGCTCAAGATATCGTCTGGCCCAGTCGCGGCTGACATCGAGTTCGCCCCGATCTTCAACGTCGCGGTGCCGTTCATCGACCGGCACCTGGCGGAGGGCCGCGGCGCCAAGGTGGCGATCCGCGAGACCCCCGGGCGCGAAGTGACCTACGCCGAGCTGGCCGACCGCGTCGACCGCTGCGGCCAGGCCCTGCTCGGCCTCGGGATCGGACGTGGCGAGCGGGTCCTGATGGTGGTCAAGGACTGCGCCGAGTTCTACTTCCTGTTCTGGGGTGCGATCAAGGCCGGCCTCGTGCCGGTGCCGCTCAACACCCTGCTGCGCGCCAAGGACTACGCCTTCATGATCGAGGACTCCGGCTGCGTCGGGGTCGTCTACTCGCCGGAGTTCGCCGCCGAGGTTGAACCGGCACTCGAGGCCTCGCCGCACAAGCCGGCGCACGTGCTGCGCACCGAGGGCGACGGCACCACGCTGGTCGGCCTGATCGACGCGGCCGGAGCCGGCCTCGAGGCCGCGCCGACCGCGGCCACCGACGACTGCTTCTGGCTCTACTCCTCGGGCACCACCGGCACCCCGAAGGGGGCGGTCCACCTGCATCGCGACATGGTCGTGACCAGCCAGTTCTACGGCGTCGAGACCCTCGGCGTGCGCGAGGACGACGTCTGCTTCTCGGCCGCCAAGCTGTTCTTCGCCTACGGCCTCGGCAACGGCATGACCTTCCCGCTCTGGGCCGGCGCCACCGCGGTCCTGTTCCCGGCCCGGCCGTTGCCAGACAACACGCTGGAGATCATTGGCAAGTTCAGGCCGACGCTCTACTTCGGCGTGCCCACGCTCTACGCCGCGCAGCTCGCCTACCTGGAGACGCACGACGCCGACTTCTCTTCGGTGCGCTACTGCGTCTCGGCCGGCGAGGCGCTGCCGGCCGACATCTTCCGCCGCTGGGAGGAGAAGACCGGCACGGTGATCCTCGACGGCATCGGCTCGACCGAGGCGCTGCACATCTTCATCTCCAACACCGCGGACGATTACAAGCCCGGCACCAGCGGCCGCCTGGTCAGGGGGTACCGGAGCCGCATCGTCGACGAGAACGGCAACGAGGTGACCCGCGGCGAAAGCGGCCAGCTGATGATCAAGGGCGACTCGGCGGCCAAGTACTACTGGAACAACCCGACCAAGACCGCACAGACCATGGTCGACGGCTGGCTCAACACCGGCGACACCTACCTGCAGGACGAGGAGGGCTACTTCGTCTACTGCGGCCGCAACGACGACATGCTCAAGGTCGGCGGCATCTGGTGCTCCCCGTTCGAGATCGAGGCCAAGCTGATCGAGCACCCGAAGGTCCTCGAGGCGGCCGTCGTCGGCCGCAGCGACGACCACGGGCTGGTCAAGCCGGAGGCCTACGTCGTCCTCAAGGACCCGGGCGACGCCGGCGAGGCCATGGGCAAGACGCTGCTCGAGCACTGCAAGGGCGGGCTGGCGCCCTACAAGTACCCGCGCTGGTTCCAGTTCGTCGAGGAGCTGCCGAAGACCGCGACCGGCAAGATCCAGCGTTTCCGGCTCCGCTCCCCGGGCTGAAATGCCCACCGGCAACGAGTGGTGACCCAGGGTAGCCGAAGGGCTAAGCTTGCAAACCAATCGGCACGCGTATCGTGCGCCGAGAAAACGACCACGGTCCAGACCGTACCCACGAGGAGGAAACTGATGAAGCACACCCAGGACAACGGCATCTCGCGCCGCGCGCTGATCAAGGGGGCCGCGGCCGCCGGCGGGCTCGCTGCCGTCGGCAGCGTCGTCCCGTACCGCTTCGCGATCGGCGCCCAGGCGCCGGTCAAGATCGGCATCCTGCTGCCGTACAGCGGCACCTACGCCCAGCTCGGCACCGCGATC
>JBFIFF010000171.1:0-4932 GCA_041602955.1 Gammaproteobacteria bacterium
GATGGTCACCTCGTGGTCCTGCTCCCCGGGGATGAGCTTGTAGGTCAGGAAGTAGTGACGCAGGCGGTCGACCAGAGCCGCAGGCAGCTCGGAGACATCGCTGATCTCGCTCCACAGGTAGTCGTTGTCGAGGACGGCGATGATCTTGTCGTCGGCCTCGCCGCCGTCGAGCATCGGCAGGCCGCCGACGACCCGCGCCTTGAGGATCACCTCGGCGCGGGAGATGGGCCGCTCGCTGACCACGCAGATGTCGAGCGGGTCGCCATCGCCGGTCGCCGCGTCGGGCATCAGCGCCGCCGTGCGCTGACCGCAGTAGGTCTGCGGCACCAGGCCGTAGAGCGTGGGAGGCAGCGACGAGGTGCGCGCCGGGCGGTCGACCATCAGGTAACCGGTGCTCTTCTCGATCTCGTACTTGACCGTGTCGAACGGGGTGATCTCGATGTAGGCGTGCACCACGCTCGGCGGATTGGGTCCCACGTCGAGGCCATGCCAGGGGTGCGGTCGCCAGCGGTAGAAGGGCTTCGGGAAGGCCATGGGCGTCTCCAGCGTCTTGCCCGACACTCCCGCAACGGATGGAAGCCTTCGGGCTGTTATCGGGGCAATCGTGGTAAATATCTTCCTAATTTAGGCCATATTTCGATTTTATGTGGATTAGAAAGGCCTTCTCTGGTCGCGATATCTGGGCTTTTCAGTTTCGTTATCCGCGACGGCAACGGCCATTCGCATCCGACCTCAGAGTCGACCCATTCCACTTCAGCCCGATTCAGGTCCTGTTTGCGGCCAAACCGACGGAAAGCCAAGCTCAAGGCCTGAAATGGCTTCAATGTGGTTTTTAAGCGTCGATATGGGCAAGAATTGGCGGAGAGGGTGGGATTCGAACCCACGGTACGCAGAGCGTACACTTGATTTCGAGTCAAGCCCTTTCGGCCACTCAGGCACCTCTCCCGGGCATGCGCGGTCAGGCGCCGCATTCTACACGAACGCCCAAGCGGAAAGTACACTCTCGGCATGTGCTGCGCGCGCTCGTCACTGAAGCTCGCCCTGCTGCTGCTTACGGCCACGGCCTGCGCGCGCGAGACCCAGCTCGACCAGATCATCGGCGCGGGTGAACTGCGCGTCGCCCTGCGCCAGATGCCACCGGCAATCCAGGACGACTACGCCGGTCCGGCCGGTTTCGACTACGCCATCGCCCGGCAGTTCGCCGAGCACCTGGGCGTGGAGGTGCGGCCCATCATCACCCCAGATGTCGACGAACTGCGCCTGGTGCTCGAGGCCGGCGAGGGGCATGTTGGCGCCATGGCCATGCCGATGACGCAGCTGCGCACCGAGCAGCTGAACTTCTCGCGCCCCTACCTTCGCGCTGACCCGCGCCTGGTCTACCGCTACGGCGATCGTGCGCCCAAGTCGCTGCACGACCTGCGCGGGCCGATCTACGTCGCCCACGGCGACGGCCACGCCGAGCAGTTGGCGTCGATCGCCGACGCCCCCCCCGACCTCGACTGGCATGTCGACCACCGTACCGACACCTGGGAGTTGCTTCGACAGGTCGCCGCGGGGGAGCTCGCCCACACCATCGCTTACACCCACCAGGTGGACATCGCCCAGCGTCTCTACCCCGAGTTGCGCAGCGCGTTCCGTGTCGGCGAGGCACGGGACTTCGCCTGGGCCCTGCCCCCGGACGCCGACGATGCCCTGGTCTTCGCGATGCAGGAGTTCTTCGACGAACTCGAGTCGAGCGGTCGCCTGCAGAACCTGATCGACCAGCACTTCGGCCACTTCGGCGACTTCGACTACGTCGAGATGCGCGCCTTCCAGAAACGCATCGAGGAACGGTTGCCGGTCTACGAACCGCTGTTCAAGGCCGCGGCCGGGGAGGACCTCGACTGGCGACTGCTCGCGGCGATCAGCTACCAGGAGTCGCACTGGGATCCGGACGCCCGCTCACCGACCGGGGTGCGTGGCCTGATGATGCTGACCAACGACACGGCCAAACAGCTCGGGGTACAGGATCGCACCGACCCGGTGCAGAGCATCCAGGGCGGCGCCGACTACCTGCGCTGGCTGCGCGACAAGATTCCCTCGCGCGTCCCGGAACCGGACCGGACCTGGCTGGCCCTGGCCACCTACAACATCGGCTTCGGTCACCTGGAGGACGCGCGCCGGCTGACCCAGCGTGGTGGCGGGGACCCCGACCGCTGGAACGACGTGCGTCGCCACCTCCCGCTGCTGTCCAAGAAAGAGTATTACGAGACCGTGCGTCTCGGTTTCGCGCGCGGCGGCGAGGCGGTGGCCTACGTCGAGAACATCCGCACCTTCTACGACCTGCTCTCGCGCCGGCATCTGCTCGAGCAGCAGACTGCCACCGCCGGGCTGATCGCGATTCCGACCCTCACCCCGCTGGCATTTTGACCCGCCGCGCGCGGAAGAAATCCCGCAACAACGCGCCGCACGCCTCGGCGAGCACCCCACCGCTCACCGCGATGCGGTGATTGTGCAACTCGCCGTCGAGCAGGCGGAAGGCGCTCTCGATCGCTCCGGTCTTGGGATCGCGAGCCCCAAACACCAGCCGTTCGACGCGGGCGTGGACCATCGCGCCGACGCACATCACGCACGGTTCCAGCGTCACGTAGAGCGTCGTGTCGACCAGCCGGTAGTTGCCGAGGTGCCGTGCCGCGGCGCGCAGTGCCACCACCTCGGCGTGGGCCGTCGGGTCATGGCTGCCGATCGGCCGGTTCCACCCCTCGCCAACCGCGATGCCGTCGCGGACGATGATGCAGCCGACCGGCACCTCGCCGGCCTCGGTGCCACGTGCGGCCAGAGCCAGGGCCCGCTCCATCCAGTAGCGGTCCTCTGGCTTCGCGTTAGAATCTATGTGCATGGAACCAGCTTAGCGCGCGGCGCCGATTGCCAAGAAGGGCGCGCACCGCCCGGCAGAGGAGACCGCCATGAAACGAACCGCCCTCGTGACACTTGCGACCGCCACGCTGCTCATCGGATGCGGCGATGGGACGATGTTCGGCTCCGAGCAGACCACGCCGAAGCGGGCCGCGGCACTGTGCAACGGTTACGACGACCGCTACACCCCCACGCAGGACGAGGCGCCTGTCGTGAGCGCCTTCCAGTCCGGGCAGATCTCGTTCAGCGAGTGCATGCGACGTCTGCGCAGCTAGGCGGGTGCGCCGTGCGACCTGCCCCTGAGCGGAACGGGTCACTCACTCCCACTCGATGGTCGCCGGCGGCTTGCCCGAGATGTCGTAGGTGACGCGCGAGATGCCGGCCACCTCGTTGATGATCCGCCGCGAGCAGAGGTCGAGGAACTCGTAGGGCAGGTGCGCCCAGCGCGCGGTCATGAAGTCCACCGTCTCGACGGCGCGCAGCGCGACGACGTAGTCGTAACGGCGCCCGTCGCCGGTCACCCCGACCGACTTCACCGGCAGGAACACCGCGAAGGCCTGGCTCACCTTGTCGTAGAGCTCGTGGCGGCGCAGCTCGTCGATGAAAATCGCGTCGGCGCGGCGTAGCAGGTCGGCGTAGGGCTTCTTCACCTCGCCGAGGATGCGCACCCCGAGCCCCGGCCCCGGGAACGGGTGGCGGTAGACCATGTCGAAGGGCAGGCCCAGCTCGACGCCGATCTTGCGCACCTCGTCCTTGAACAGCTCGCGCAGCGGCTCGACCAGTGCCAGCTTCATGTGTTCGGGGAGCCCGCCGACGTTGTGGTGGGACTTGATCACGTGCGCCTTGCCGGTGCTCGCCCCGGCCGACTCGATGACGTCGGGGTAGATGGTCCCCTGGGCGAGGAAGCCGACATCGTGCAGCTTCGCGGCCTCCTCCTCGAAGATGTCGATGAACAGGTTGCCGATGATCTTGCGCTTGCGCTCCGGCTCATCGACCCCTTCGAGCGCGGCGAGGAAGCGCGCCTCGGCGTCGACGCGGATCACCTTGACGCCCATGTGCTCGGCGAAGGTGGCCATCACCTGGTCGCCCTCGTCGAGGCGCAGCAGGCCGTTGTCGACGAACACGCAGGTCAGCTGTTCGCCGAGCGCACGGTGCAGCAGCGCCGCGACCACCGACGAGTCGACCCCGCCGGAGAGGCCGAGCAGCACGTGGCCCCCGCCGACCTGGTCGCGCACCCGCGCGATGGAGTCGTCGATGATGTTGCCCGGGTTCCACAGCGCCCCGCAGCCGCAGATGTCGTGCACGAAACGGCCGAGGATGCGCGCGCCCTGTCGGGTGTGCGTCACCTCGGGGTGAAACTGGATGCCGTAGAGCCCACGCGCGTCGTCGCCGATACCGGCCACCGGCGCGTTGTCGGTGCTGGCGATGAGCTTGAAGCCGTCGGGCATCTGCTCGACGCGGTCGCCGTGGCTCATCCAGACGTCGAGCAGGCCGTAGCCCTCGGGCGTGGTGTGGTCCTCGATGTCGCGCAGCAGCCGCGAGTGGCCGCGCGCGCGCACCTGGGCATACCCGTACTCGTGGTGGTCGGCGTTGACCACCGAGCCGCCGAAGTGCTCGGCCATCGCCTGCATGCCGTAGCAGATGCCGAGCACCGGCACGCCGAGCTCGAACACCGCCGGGGGCACGCGCGGTGTCTCGGCCTCAGTGACCGACGCCGGCCCACCGGAGAGGATCACCCCGCGCGGCGCGAAGGCGCGCAGCGCGGCGGGATCCATGTCGTGCGGGTGGAGCTCGCAGTAGACGCCGGCCTCGCGCACGCGGCGCGCGATCAGCTGGGTGTACTGCGAGCCGAAGTCGAGGATCAGGATGCGGTCGGCGTGGATGTTGGCCGCCGGGGCGGCGCCGGCGGCGTCAGTCGACACGGTAATTGGGCGCTTCCTTGGTGATGGTGACGTCGTGCACGTGGCTCTCGCGCATGCCGGCGTTGGTGATGCGCACGAAGCGCGGCTTGGTGCGCATCTCGTCGATGGTCGCGCA
>JBFIFF010000172.1:0-4906 GCA_041602955.1 Gammaproteobacteria bacterium
GCGACCGCAAGGACAACTGCATCATCGTCTGCTCGATCGAGAACCTCGACCCGATGGGGGTGCACACCGGCGACTCCATCACCGTCGCGCCGGCGCAGACGCTGACCGACAAGGAATACCAGATCATGCGCGACGCCTCGATCGCGGTGCTGCGCGAGATCGGCGTCGAGACCGGCGGCTCCAACGTGCAGTTCGCGATCTGCCCCGACGACGGGCGCATGATCGTCATCGAGATGAACCCGCGGGTGTCGCGCTCCTCGGCGCTGGCGTCCAAGGCGACCGGCTTCCCGATCGCCAAGGTCGCGGCCAAGCTGGCGGTCGGCTACACCCTCGACGAGCTCAGGAACGACATCACCGGCGGCGCCACGCCGGCCTCGTTCGAGCCGAGCATCGACTACGTCGTCACCAAGATCCCGCGCTTCACCTTCGAGAAGTTCCCCCAGGCCAAGCCACGCCTGACCACGCAGATGAAGTCGGTCGGCGAGGTGATGGCCATCGGGCGCACCTTCCGCGAGTCGCTGCAGAAGGCGCTGCGCGGCCTCGAGACCGGCATCGACGGGCTCGAGGAGGTGCTCGACCCGGCCAGCGAGGGGGCCAAGGAGCGTTTCCGCCTGGAGCTGCAGGAGCCGGGTCCCGATCGCCTGCTCTACCTCGCCGACGCCATGCGCGCCGGGATGACGGTCGAGCGCGCCCACGAGCTCACGCGCATCGACCCGTGGTTCCTGGTGCAGATCGAGGCGCTGGTGCAGGACGAGTCGCGCGTGGTCGAGGGCGGGATCGCCGGCCTCAGCGCGGGTCGGCTGCGTGCGCTCAAGCGCGACGGCTTCTCCGATCGCCGCCTGGCACGGTTGTGTGGCGTGACCGAGCAGGCGATCCGCAGCCGCCGCCACGAGCTCGGCGTGCGCCCGGTCTACAAGCGCGTCGACACCTGCGCCGCCGAGTTCGCCACCGCGACCGCCTACATGTACTCCACCTACGAGGAGGAGTGCGAGGCGGAGCCCACCGCGCGCGAGAAGATCATGGTCCTCGGCGGCGGGCCGAACCGCATCGGCCAGGGCATCGAGTTCGACTACTGCTGCGTGCACGCCGCGCTGGCCATGCGCGAGGACGGCTACGAGACCATCATGGTCAACTGCAACCCGGAGACCGTGTCGACCGACTACGACACCTCCGACCGCCTCTACTTCGAACCGCTGACCCTCGAGGACGTCCTCGAGGTGGTCGACAAGGAGCGACCGAAGGGGGTCATCGTGCAGTTCGGCGGGCAGACGCCGCTGAAGCTGGCGCGGGCCCTCGAGGCCGCTGGCGTGCCGATCATCGGAACCACGCCCGACGCCATCGACCGCGCCGAGGATCGCGAGCGCTTCCAGCGCATGATCGACAAGCTCGGCCTGCGCCAGCCGCCGAACCGCACCGCGCGCAGCGTCGAGGCCGCCGTCGCGCTGGCCGCCGAGATCGGCTACCCGCTGGTGGTGCGCCCCTCCTACGTGCTCGGTGGGCGCGGTATGGAGATCGTCTACACCGAGGCCGACCTGCTGCGCTACATGCATGCGGCGATCCGCGTTTCCAACGAGTCGCCGGTGCTGCTCGACCGCTTCCTCGACGACGCGGTGGAGGTCGACGTCGACGCGGTGTGTGACGGCGAGCGGGTGCTGGTCGGCGGCATCATGGAGCACATCGAGCAGGCCGGCGTCCACTCGGGCGACTCCGCCTGCTCGTTGCCGCCGTACTCGCTCGATGCCGCGGTGCAGAAACGCCTTGCCGAGCAGGTGCGCCAGATGGCGCTGGAACTCGGCGTGGTCGGCCTGATGAACACCCAGTTCGCGCTACAGGGCGACGACATCTACGTCCTCGAGGTCAACCCGCGCGCCTCGCGCACGGTGCCCTTCGTCTCCAAGACCATCGGCGTGCCGCTGGCCAAGGTCGCCGCGCGCTGCATGGCTGGGCGTTCGCTGGCCGACCAGGGGGTGACCGGCGAGCGCACGCCGCGCTACTTCGCAGTCAAGGAGGCGGTGTTCCCGTTCGCCAAGTTCCCCGGCGTCGACCCGCTGCTCGGGCCGGAGATGAAGTCGACCGGCGAGGTGATGGGCGTGGGCGAGAGCTTTGGCGAGGCGTTCGCCAAGGCGACCCTGGGCGCCGGCAGCAACCTGCCGCGTGGCGGCAAGGCGCTGATCAGCGTACGCGACGCCGACAAGGCGGGCATCGTCGAGGTGGCGCGCGCCCTGGTGGAACTCGGTTTCGAACTGGTCGGCACGCGCGGCACCGCGCGGCTGCTCAACGAACTCGGCGTGCCGTGCCAGGCGACCAACAAGGTCGCCGAGGGGCGCCCGCACGTGGTCGACCTGATCAAGAACGACGAGATCAGCCTGATCATCAACACCACCGAGGGCAAGCCGGCGGTCTCCGACTCGTTCGCCATCCGCCGCGAGGCGCTCAACCACAAGGTGGCCTACTCGACGACCCTGGCCGGGGCACGCGCGACGGTCATGGCGCTGCGCTGCCTCGACGCCGTCGACGTCAACCGCCTGCAGGACCTGCACCGGGAGAAGGTGACATGACCAAGGTGCCCCTGACCGCGCGCGGTGCCGAGCAGCTGCGCGCCGAGTTGCACGAACTCAAGGCCGGCGCCCGGCCGAGGGTGATCAAGGCGATCGCCGAGGCGCGCGCCCACGGCGACCTCAAGGAGAACGCCGAATACCATGCCGCGCGCGAGCAGCAGGGCTTCATCGAGGCGCGCATCCGCGACATCGAGCACAAGCTGGCCCACGCCCAGGTGATCGATGTCACCCAGCTCGACGCCGGGGGCAAGGTGGTGTTCGGCGCCACCGTCGAGCTGCTCGACGAGGAGAGCGGGGCGGAGGTGCGCTACCAGATCGTCGGCGAGGACGAGGCCGACATCAAGGCGGGTCGGGTCTCGATCACCTCGCCGTTCGCGCGCGCGCTGATCGGCAAGCAGGAGGGCGACGTGGTCGACCTGCGCACTCCGGGCGGCAACCGCAGTTACGAGATCCTTGCCGTCGAGTACGTGTGAGGCGCACGCTCAGTCGAGCGTGATGCGCGGCTTCTCCGGATTGCGGCGATACAGCAGTGCGACGTGGCCGACCCGCTGCACCCGCAGCGCGCCCGTGGCCTCGCAGAGCGTGTCGATCATGCCGTCGCGCACCGCGCGATCGCCGGCGTTGACCCGCACCTTGATTAGTTCGTGGTGGGCCAGGGCGCCGTCGACCTCGGCGAGCAGCGCCTCGTGCAACCCCTGGCCGCCGACGATCACCACCGGCTTGAGTGCGTGGCCGAGCTGGCGCAGCCGGCGTCGGTGCCGTTCGGGGAGTGACATGGTGATCCGGTCCTACTCGCGCGGGGGGCGCACAGTCTACCCGAAGCCGGGGGCCGCGACACCGGCCGCGCGGAGCTGAACGGTGGCGCGCAGCAAGAGCAGCGAGCGCTGGCTCCGCGAACACTTCGGCGACGCCTTCGTGCGTCAGGCGCAGGCGCTCGGGCTGCGTTCGCGCGCCGCCTTCAAGTTGCTCGAGATCGACCAGCGCGATCGCCTGTTGCATCCCGGCATGACCGTGGTCGATCTCGGCGCGGCCCCGGGTGGCTGGTCCCAGGTGGTCGCCGACAAGCTCGGTCCAGGAGGCCGGGTGATGGCCCTCGACCTGCTGCCGATCGATCCGCTCCCGGGCGTCACCTTCGTGCAGGGTGACTTCACCGAACAGGCCGTGCTCGATCGCCTGCTCGCGGAACTCGGGGGGCGTCCGGTGGACCTTGTATTGTCCGACATGGCCCCCAATATGAGTGGCATGAAAGCGGTCGACCAGCCGCGTGCGACGCTGCTCGCCGAGCTCGCCCTGGACTGTGCGCGGCAGGTGTTGCGCCCCGGCGGCGACCTGCTGCTCAAGATGTTCCAGGGCGAGGGTTTCGACCCGCTGCTGGCCGAGCTGCGCGCGGCGTTCTCCCGGGTGGTGGTGCGCAAGCCGAAGGCCTCGCGACCGCGCAGCCGCGAGGTCTATCTTCTGGCCCGGAACTATCGCCTGGTGTAAGGTACTAAGTCTGCGTCACCATGCCCTTTTCCACTATGCCTGCAGGTCCTAAGCGTTGAACGACATGGCAAGAAACATGCTCCTCTGGGTCATCATCGCGGTGGTGCTGATGACCGTGTTCAATAACTTCGGCAACCGGCCGACGACCGCCTCGCGGCTGGCCTACTCGGAGTTCATCAGCCATGTCAACGGTGGGCAGGTGTCGCGCGTGGTGATCGAGGGGCGCACCGTGCAGGGCACCCTGCACAACGGCGAGAAGTTCACCACCTTCACCCCCGACGACGACGGCCTGATCGGCGACCTGCTGCGCAACGGTGTCGAGATCGACGCGCGCGCGCCCGAGGGGCAGTCGCTGCTGATGCAGATCTTCATCTCCTGGTTCCCGATGCTGCTGCTGATCGGCGTGTGGATCTTCTTCATGCGCCAGATGCAGGGCGGTGCGGGCGGTCGCGGCGCGATGTCGTTCGGCAAGAGCCGCGCGAGGATGCTTAGCGAGGACCAGGTCAAGGTCACCTTCGGCGATGTCGCCGGGGTCGACGAGGCCAAGGAGGAGGTCGCCGAACTGGTCGAGTTCCTACGCGACCCGTCCAAGTTCCAGCGCCTCGGCGGCAAGATCCCACGCGGCGTGCTGATGGTCGGCTCGCCCGGCACCGGCCAGACCCTGCTCGCGCGCGCCATCGCCGGCGAGGCGCGGGTGCCGTTCTTCACCATCTCCGGTTCCGATTTCGTCGAGATGTTCGTCGGCGTGGGCGCCTCGCGCGTACGCGACATGTTCGAGCAGGCGAAGAAGAACGCGCCGTGCATCATCTTCATCGACGAGATCGATGCGGTCGGCCGCCACCGCGGCGCCGGCCTCGGCGGCGGCC
>JBFIFF010000173.1:0-4899 GCA_041602955.1 Gammaproteobacteria bacterium
AGCCGCCTCTCACCGCACCTCCACTTCGGCGAGATCACCCCGGCGCAGGTTCTCGCGCGCCTGGCACCGCACCTCGACGGGGCACCCGGCGCGGCCAAGGGGGCCGAGCGCTTCGTCTCGGAGCTGCTGTGGCGGGAGTTCGCGCACCACGTGCTGTGGCACTTTCCAGAGAGCCCGCAGCGCTCGCTCAACCCCCGCTACGACCAAGGCTTCTGGCGCAGCGACGCACGGCTGCTCGAGCTCTGGCAGCACGGGCGCACCGGCATCGCACTGGTCGACGCCGGCATGCGCGAGCTGTGGGCCACCGGCTGGATGCACAACCGCGTGCGCATGGTCGCCGCGTCCTTCCTGACCAAGCAGCTCGGACTCGACTGGCGCGTCGGTGCGGCCTGGTTCTGGGACACGCTGGTCGACGCCGACCTCGCCAACAACACGCTCGGCTGGCAGTGGGTCGCCGGCTGCGGCGTCGACGCGGCGCCCTTCTACCGCATCTTCAACCCCGACCTGCAGGCCGAGAAGTTCGACACGGCCGCCCATTACCGTCACAGCTGGCTGCCCGAGACCTACCGTCGCGAGCCGCCGCCACCGGTCGTCGACCTGCGTGCCGCACGCCAGGCAGCGCTGGATCGCTACCGGCACCACGTCAAACAAGGAGCCTGACATGCGCGCCCTACTCCTCGTAGCCCACGGCAGCCGGGACGCCGACTCGAACCGCGTCGTCGTCGAGCTCGCCGCCGACCTCGCCGAAAAGCTGCGCCGCCGCTACGACTGCGTCAAGCCGGTGTTTCTCGAGTTCGCCGAACCGGACGCGGCCCAGGGCATCGCCGACTGCGTCGCCTGCGGCGTCCACGAAATCGTCGTGCTGCCCTACTTCCTCGCCCCCGGGCGTCACGTGACCCGCGACGTCCCCGCGCTGATCAAGGCCGCCCGCGAGGCGCACCGCGAGATCAGTTTCACTCTGCTGCCCTACGCCGGCAGCGCGCCGCGGCTGGTGGATGCCATGGCATCGCTCGCCGACGTGCCGACGAATCCGGCCCTCCAGCTCGCGGCGGCCGGTTAACCCGGCTCGGTGGTGCGTGCCAGGAAGGCCTCGCCGGCCGCGAAGATCCGCTCTCGCCGCACCGGGTCGAGACGGTCGAGCGCGCGCGGCATCACCGCCAGCCGCGGCTGGGCGGCGAAGAAGTCGCGGTGGCGGGCGATGAAGCGCCAGTAGAGGCCGTCGACGACGTCGCACCACGCCCCGCGCGGGTAGTCGCTCATCTTGAGCAGGTAGTTGGCACCGCACAGGTAGGGCTTGGTCGCGAACAGGCCGCCGTCGCTGTAGAGCGCCATGCCGTAGACGTTCGGACCCATCACCCAGTCCGACGAGTCGACGAACAGCTCCATGAACCAGCGCCACGCCGCGCGCGGCTCGATCTCGCACAGCGTCATCAGGTTGCCGAGCACCATCAGGCGCTGGATGTGGTGCGCCCATCCGGTCGCGAGTGCGCTGCCGATGGCGTCGTCGAGCGGCGGGATGCCGGTGGTCGCGTCGTACCAGGCCGGACCGAGGCGTCGCCGGTGGCCCCAGAAGTTGGCCTCCTCCTGCCGTGCGCCGAAATGGCGATCGATGCCGCGCACGAACTCGCGCCAGCCGATCAGCTGACGCACGAAACCCTCGAGGTCGTTCCGCGGCACGTCGCGCTCCCCGGCGGCCGCGAGCACCCGGTCGAGCACCTCGCGCGGGGTCAGCAAACCGAGGTTCAGCAGCGGCGCGAGGAGGCTGTGGAACAGCGTCGGCGAGCGCGTCGAGAGCGCGTCCTCGTAGCTGCCGAAACCGACCAGCCGCCGCGCGACGAACGCGTCGAGCCAGGCCAGGGCCTGGGCGCGGGTGGTCGGCCAGCGGAAATCGCGCGCGTCGCCGGGATGGGTCGCGAAGCGCCCCGCGACCAGGCCGATCACCTCGCGCGCGGTGGCGTCGGGTTCGGGCCAATCGACCGCCGGTGGGGTCGCGTCGCGCGGCAGCCGCTTGCGGTTCTCGGCGTCGAAGCTCCACTTGCCGCCCATCGGCTTGCCGCGGCCGTCGACCAGCACGCCCAGCCGGCGCCGCTCGCCACGGTAGAAGTCGGCCAGGCGCGGCCGCTCACCGGAGCGCGCCAAGAAGGCAGCGAAGGTGTCGCGCGGGCACAGGAACATCGGACTCGGCAACACCCGCCGTCGCAGACCGTGCTCGCGGGCGAGCGCCGCGATGCGTGCCTCGAAGAAGCGGTCCTCGATCTCGAAGTGGACCAGCGTGTCGGCTCCGGTCGCGCCCACCGCATCGAGCAGCTTGGCCTCGTAAGGGCGCTCGCCCTCCTCGCCGAGATCACGGTAGTCGACCGCGAAGCCCGCGTTGCGCAGCGCCGCGGCATGGCTGCGCATCGCGGCGAGGAACAGCACGATCTTCTGCTGGTGGTGACGGACGTAGGTGCACAGCCCGATGTCCTCCGCCATGAACACCGGCGTGCCACGCCAGGCCTCCAGGGACTCGGGCGGAAAGAGCTGGTTGCCGAGCACCACGAGCAGCGCACGGCCCGTGTCCGCCATCGGCGCTCAATGCCCCCCTTCGACGGCCGGCGGGATGACGGCATCCTCGCTGGCGCCCGGTTCGGGGCCGTCGACGACGCCTCCGCTGCTGAGCAGCGGCGCGGCGTCGAGCGTCTCGGCGTCCATCAACTCCGCGAGCCGCTGCAACGAGGTCAGCAACCGTTGCTGCTCGTCTTGGGCGAGGCCGGCGAACCGTGCGGTGAACGCCTCCTGCAGCAGCGGTGGCGCCTCGCGCAGCTTGCGGGCACCGCTCGCGCTGAGCCTGTTGAGCACGCAGCGGCGGTCGCTGTGCGAACGGGAACGGACCACCAGGCCGCGCCTCTGCAGCCGGGCGAGAATCTCGGCCGCGGTCGGCTGGCTGAGCCGGACCTTGCGCGCCAGTTCGCCGACCGCGCACGCGCCGCCGTCGAGGGCCTTGAGCACCAGCAACTGAGGCCCGGTCAGCCCGTGGCTGAGCATCAGCCGCTTCGAATGCAGGTCGACGGCGCGCATCAACCGGCGCATGGCGATCAGCACGGCTTCGCCGAGGTCGTCGTGCACCTTTTCGGAGGGTTCGCTCATGGCTTCTCGGGTCGCCCCACCGGGGCCTGATGCGGAGATTACACCGCGCCGGGGGCTGCGGCCCATTGCAAAATATATCGTACACGATATAATTGCAAAGCTGAACACATACAGAGACTTATCAACCTCATCATGCCAATGTCACGACAACGGCCCGACGAGGGAATGCCGCTGTTTCTCCGTGAGAAGGGTGTCCTGCGCAGCACGCTCACGGTGCTCGCGACGCTCTTCGCCCTGATCCTTTTCGCCTTCACCGCCCCGCGCGCCGAGACCATGTTGGCCTGGGCCGTCGACGGCGTGGCCACGCTCGTCGGCTGACCGCGCCCGGAGCGTTTCACCATGTGCGGTTTCTACGGCGAGTTTCGTCACGACGGGCGCTTCCCCGACCATGCTGCACTGCAGCGCGCCAGCGCCCGGCTCGCGCCACGCGGCCCCGACGGGGCCGGCAGCTTCCAGCAGGGTCCGCTCGCGGTCGCGCACCGCCGACTGAAGATCATCGACCTCAGCGAACACGGCCAGCAGCCGATGATCGACAACGAGCTCGGGCTCGGTCTGGTCTTCAACGGCATGCTCTACAACTACCGGGAGCTGCGCGAGGAGCTGCGCGAGGCCGGCTACCGCTTCTTCTCGACCAGCGACACCGAAGTCCTGCTCAAGGCCTACCACGCCTGGGGCGAGAAGTGCGTCGAGCGGCTGCACGGCATGTTCGCGTTCGCGATCTGGGAACGCGACCGCCCCGGCGTGCTGCTCGGGCGCGACCGGCTCGGCATCAAGCCGCTCTACTTCGCGCCGATCGATGGCGGCGTCCGTTTCGCCTCGACCCTGCCCGCACTGCTCGAGGCGGGCGGTTTCGCGACCACGCTCGACCCGGTCGCCCTGCACCACTACCTCACCTTCCACGCCGTGGTTCCGGCGCCGCACACCATCCTCTCCGGGGTGCGCAAGGTGCCGCCCGGCTGCCTGCAGCGCTTGACGCCGGACGGCCCCGGCGCACCCGAGCCCTACTGGACGCTGCGCTTTGGCCAGCAGCCCGGGGACGAGGGCAAGGAACCGGCCGACTGGCAGCAGGAGGTGGGCGCGGCTCTGCGCACCGCGGTCAAACGGCGCCAGATCGCCGACGTGCCGGTCGGGGTCCTGCTCTCGGGCGGCCTCGACTCGAGCCTGATCGTCGGCCTGCTCGCCGAGCTCGGCCAGAAGGACCTGCAGACCTTCTCGGTCGGCTTCGAGGCGGTCGGCGACGTCTCCGGCGACGAGTTCGAGTACTCCGACATCATCGCCGACGCCTTCGGCACCGACCACCACCGCATCCGGGTGCCGACCGAGGGGCTGCTGGGGGCGCTCGGCGACTGCGTCGACGCCATGTCGGAGCCGATGGTCAGCCACGACGTGATCGGCTTCTACCTGCTCTCGCGCGAGGTGGCTAAGCACGTCAAGGTGGTCCAGTCGGGCCAGGGGGCCGACGAGGTCTTCGGCGGCTACCACTGGTACCCGCCGCTGGTCGGCAGCACCCATCCGGTGCGCGACTACCGCCGCGCCTTCTTCGACCGCAACCAGCGCGACCTGCGCGCGCTGGTGCATCCGCGTTTTCACGGCCGCAATCACAGCGGACGGCTGCTCACCCGCCACTTCGCCACCCCGGGCGCCGACGACCCGGTCGACAAGGCGCTGCGTCTCGACACCACGGTCATGCTGGTCGACGACCCGGTCAAGCGCGTCGACAACATGACCATGGCGTGGGGCGTCGAGGCGCGCGTGCCGTTCCTCGACCACGAA
>JBFIFF010000174.1:0-4895 GCA_041602955.1 Gammaproteobacteria bacterium
CAGCGTCATCCCGGGGGCGCGCATGTTGAGGATGGTGACGATGATGTTGATCGACGCCAGCACCGACGAGATGCCGAGCAGGTGGATGGCGAAGATCAGGAAATCCATCGACATGCCGACCTGCACCGACAGCGGCGGGTAGAGCGTCCAGCCGGTGTTGATCTGCGTGCCGCCGCCGGGGAAGAACGGCACCACGAACGACAGGATCAGCATCACCGCGGCAGCCGGCAGGATCCAGAAGCTCAGGTTGTTGAGCCGCGGCAGCGCCATGTCCGGCGCGCCGATCATCAGCGGGATCATCCAGTTGGCGATGCCGGCGCCGGCGGGCATCACCGCGCCGAAGATCATGATCAGCGCGTGGTTGGTCAGGATGTTGTTGTACAGGTCCGGGTCGAGCAGCTGCAGGCCGGGGAAGAGCAGCTCGGCGCGGATCGCCATGGCGGAGAGGCCGCCGAGGAAGAACATCGACAGTGCGAACAACAGGTAGAGGGTGCCGATGTCCTTGTGGTTGGTGCTGTAGAGCCAGCGGCGCCAGCCGTACGGGTGATGCTCGTGTTCGCTGTGCAGTGCGGGTGCGGTGGTGCTCATGTCGTTTCGGTCCTTGCCGTCACCGGAAGTTCGCCGGTGGTGGTCTCCTCGCGCCTTAGCGCGCGGCCTTGACGTCGCGCGGCTGCACGACGTCGCCGGTGTCATTGCCCCAGGCGTTGCGCTCGTAGGTGACGATGGCCGCGACCTCCAGGTCGTTCAGCAGGGCCTTCCACGGCGGCATCGCCGAGCCGGGCTTGCCGTTGAGGACGATGTCGATGTGCGGGCCGACCGGGCCCTTCATCATCGGGCTGTCCTTGAGCGGCGGGAAGGCTGGGGGCAGCCCCTGGCCGTTGATCTGGTGGCAGCTGGCGCACTTGGTGTTGTAGAGCCCTTGGCCCTTCTCCATGAGCTTGGGCAGCGACCACTCGATGTCGGCGGCGGCCTCGGCTTCGGCGGCGGCCTGCGCCGCCTGGGCCTCGGTCACCCAGGCCGCGAAGCGCTCCGGGCTGACCGCCTCGACGACCACCGGCATGCGTGCGTGCCAGGTGCCGCAGAGCTCGGCGCACTGGCCGCGGAAGACGCCCTCGGTGTCGATCTCGGCCCAGGTCTCGGTGATGTAGCCGGGGATGGCATCCTTCTTCATGCCCAGTGCAGGGACCCACAGGGCGTGGTTGACGTCGGCCGAGGTGTGCAGGAAGCGGATCGGCCGGCCGGTCGGCAGCACCAGCCGGTTGTCGACGTCGCGCAGGTAGAGGTCGCCGGCCTGCTCCTGGGGCAGGGCGCGGCTCTCGATGCGCACCTGCTCGTCGAGGTATTCGAACTCCCAGTACCACTGGTGGCCGATCACCTTGAGGTCGAGCATGCCCTCCTGGTCGGGCACCACCCAGAGCTTGTCGAGGACCTTCTGCGCGTTGCTGGCGATGGTCAGGTCGACCCCCAGCACCATCGCCGGCACGATCACCCATGACCAGGTGCCGAACCAGGTCTTGTGGAAGTTCTGGTCGGGCTCGTAGCCGCGGCTCTTGCGGAACTTCCAGATGGCATAGAAGACCACGCCGAAGACGCCGATCAGCAGGAGCGTCGAGATGCCCATGGTGAGCCTGTGCACGTCGTAGATCTCGCGCGCGATGGGGGTCGCTGGCGGCGGGAAGTTTAGGCCGTACTCGGCACGGGCCGCGGGCGCGGCGGCGAGCAGGAGGGGCAAGGTCCACAGCGAGCGGGGGGTGTTCATTCGCGCAAGCATAGCAGCCGGTTCAGGTGGCAACGGACCGCGTGCGTGCGGGCGTGACGGGCCGCCGCGGTGCGGGGACGGCGGGCGCGGCGGCACCGGTCAGTCGCGCGAGTTCCCCGGCCAGCTCCAGCCGTTCCTCCTCCACCAGCCGGGCGCCGACCTCGACGCTGCGACCGTGCGAGCGCAGCAGCAGGCGGCTGGGGTACCAGCCGCGCGGGTCGCGGATCAGCACCACGCGGGCCCAGGCGCGCTGGAAGCGATGCTCCTGTTCGGGTCGCGCACGGCCCTGCTGCAGCACCAGGGCGTCGTGCTCGACTCGGATCACCTCGGCGTGGCGGCTCCAGCGGCACGCGAGGTAGAGCGCGGTCGCGAGCAGTGCCATCTCGGCACCGGCGAACGGCAGCACCAGCCAGGCGCCGCGCAGGGCGAACCAGCCGGCCACCGTGGCGCTGAGCAGCATCATCCCGGCGCAGCCCCACTTGGCCGTGCGCCAGGCCAGCGAGCCGTTCGGGCGCAGGACGTAGGTGAGGGCCTCGCCGTCGTGGGTGACCGTGCGGGTGATCATCGGGGGGCGGTCCAGTGGCGGTCTGCCACCGATTGTCCCGCAAGCGGTGACGGGTCTGTCTTGACTTATAGCAACTAGGTGCCGTTCACCCCGAGCGCCAGCGGGTCAGGGTCGAGGTGGCCCACCAGCGCCTCCGGCGCAGCGTCAGGGGCGTGGGGCAGGCGGCCGAGGCACGGCGCGGGGAGGCGCGCGGCGAGGGTCTGCAGTTGCCCCTCCACGCGTGCGGCGTCCGGGTCGACGAGGTTGGCCACCCAGCCGGCGAGGCGCACGCCGTGGGCAGCGATGCTCGCCGCGCTGAGCAGGGCGTGGTTCAGGCAGCCGAGGCGGATGCCGACCACCAACAACGCGTCGAGGCCGAGCGTGCTGGCCAGGTCGGCCAGGGTGCGCCGGTCGTCGAGCGGCACCAGCCAGCCGCCCGCACCCTCGACCACGACCACGTCGGCGTCGGCGGCGAGCTCGGCGTAGGCCGCGCGCAGCGGCGCGATGTCGAGCGTCACCCCGGCCTCGGCGGCGGCCAGGTGCGGGGCGATCGGCGGCTCCAGCGCGTACGGGTTGACGGTCGCGTAGGGCCAGGGACGCGACGCGCAGCGCTGCAGCAGCTCGGCGTCGTCGTTGCGCAGCCCCGCGGGGGTGGCGCGGCAGCCGGCGGCCACCGGCTTGAAGCCGGCCACGCGCAGCCCGGAGGCGCGCAGGCGCCACATCAGCGTCGCGGCGACCCGGGTCTTGCCGCTCCCGCTGTCGGTGCCGGTGACGAACAGCCCGTGCGCGCTCACGGGCGACGCAGCGCGGCGGCCGGCACCGTCGCCTCGCCGCTGTCGGCCGGCGACCGCCAGGCGTGGCCGTAGACCACCTCATAGGTGGCCGGCAGGGTGCCGTCGGGGCGGCGGAAGGTGGCGTAGGCGTCGGCCAGCGTGGCCAGCGCGCGGCGCCCGGTCAGGCCGCGTGGTCGCCCGGCGGTGACGTTGTGCGCACCGATCGCCTTGAGGTCGCGCATCAGCGTGACGACGTCCGGGTAGGTCAGCGTGAGGTGCTCGCAGTCCATCACCGGGTCGGCGAGACGCGCGCGCACCAGCGCATCGCCGAGGTCGTGCAGGTCGAAGAAGGCGTTGACGTGGTTGCGGCCGTCGACCTCCGCCCAGCTGGCGCGCAGTTCGCCGAGGGTGTCGGGACCGAAGGTCGAGAAGAGCAGCAGGCCACCCGGGCGCAGCACGCGCCGCAGCTCGGCGAAGACCGCCCCGGGGTCGAGGCACCATTGCAGCGCCAGATTGGAGAAGAGCAGGTCGACGCTGCGGTCGGCGAACGGCAGCTCGGCGAGGTCGCCGCAGACCCAGGCCGCCGCGTTCCCACCCGGATCGCAACGTCGCGCCTCGCGCAGCATCCCCTCGGCGAGATCGAGCGCCACCACGCCGGCCTCGGGGTAGCGCGCGCCCAGACCGGCGGTCTGGCGCCCGGTGCCGCAGCCGAGGTCGGCGATGGTGCGCGGGGCCAGGCGCATCCATTCCAGGCGCCCGAGCAGCCGGTGGCCGACCTCGTGCTGCAGCACCGCGGCCGCGTCGTAGCTCGCCGCGGCGCGCTCGAACGACGCGCGCACGTCGCGCCGCGAGTGGCTCCAGGGGCGCGGCTCAGCCATCGAGGAACGCCTCGAGGCGCGACGCGCAGGCGGCGGGATCGGCCAGGAACGGGGCGTGGCCGGCCCCCGCGATGCACGCGACCTCGGCTTCGGGCCAGCGCTCGAGGGCCTCGGCGACGGCGACCGGGACCAGGGCGTCGGCGGTGCCGAGCAGCCAGAGCGTCGGGGTTGCGAGGGCGGTGGCCGCGCCGGTCAGGTCGCTCTCGGCGAGCAGCGCCAGTCCGGTGGTCAGGGCGTCGGGATCGGGCTGGCCTGAGGCGGCGAGGACGGTGCGCAGCGCGCGCAGCACCCCGCGTTCGGCTCGATCGCCATGGGCCACCAGCGCGGCGAAGCGGGCGAGCGTGGTCGCGGGATCGACGTCGAGCGCCTGTGCGAAGGTGGCGAGCGTCTCCGGCGCAACCGCCGTCGGCCAGTGAGCACACGCGGTGAAGCGCGGCGTGGTCGCCACCAGACCGAGACGGCGGACATGCCCGGGGCGGGCCAGCGCCAGTTGCAGGCAGGCAAGGCCGCCGAGCGACCATCCGACCCAGTCGCGGGTCGCGGGCAGCGTGGCGTCGAGCTGTGCGGCCAGGCCGGGCAGGTCGCCGGCCATCGCCAGGCCGCGGCTGCCCCCGTGGCCGGGCAGCTCGACCAGCTCGACGGTGCGCCGCCGCGCGAGCTGCTCGGCCAGGGGGCGCAGGCTCGCCGCCGCGAAGCCCCAGCCGTGGACCAGCGCCAGCGGTGGGCCGTCGCCGACCCGGGTGACGGCGAGCGGGGTCATGCCGGAAGCGCCGCGAGGGCGTCGAGCAGGCGGTCGACCTGCGCCTCGTCGTGGGCGGCCGAGAAGGTGATGCGCAGACGCGCACTGCCCTCCGGGACGGTCGGCGGGCGGATCGCGGTGACCAGCAGGCCGCGTGCCTCCAGCGCCCTGCTGGCGGCGACGGCGCGCGCCGCATCGCCGA
>JBFIFF010000175.1:0-4879 GCA_041602955.1 Gammaproteobacteria bacterium
CCGGCTGCGCGTCGACGGCGGCCCGTGGCGTGAGATCACCCTGCGCGGGGGAGCGGCGCACGCCGAGGTCGTTGCGCTGTCCCCCGGGCGGCACCGGATCGAGGTCGGGATGGTCGACCATCACGCCAACCAGTCGCTTTTCCTGCGCTTCCCCGGGGCCTGGGAGGAGATGCTCTCGACCTGGCGGCAGTACCGTGTGGCCGACGCCAACGCACCCCTTCGCGTGCCGCTCGAAGGCCCCGCACTGCTGCGCATCGAGTCCCTCGGCGCGCCGAGCCGCATGCTGGAGGTGCCCGGCGGACGGGCGACCGTGCCCGTCGCACCCGAAGCGGGGCAGGACGAGGCCTACCTGCGACTGTTTCGCCTGCGTGCCGACCCGCGCGATCCGGAGGAGGGAGCGGCGCCGCGGCCGCGACCGCTGCCGCCGCCCGGGGAGCCCTTGCCCTGGGGGCCGCGGCCGGCGCACGCGGGGCCGTTAGAGCACGACGGCATCGCGCAGCAACCGCGCGAGATCGCGACCGGCACCTGGAGCAGCGCGCTGGCCTGGGTGGAGCGGCGCGCGGGCGACGACGACGAGTCGGGCGATCGCGACGAGTTCCTCGAGGCCAACGCCATCTACCGCGAGCGGGACGAGGCCGTTCCGGCCTGGTGGCGCGTCGGAGCGCTCTACCGCCTGCGCGAGGCGCACGACACCCTCGGTCTCCGCTGGGCATGGCTTGGCGAGACGGAGGTCTCGCGCCTCGAGGGGGAACCGTGGCCCCTGACGACCGAATTCGCGCTGGACTGGTACGGCCAGGAGACGGACGAGGATCTCGCCTGGTCGCTGACGGCGAGGGCCAGAGCCAGTCGCCGGCTGGACCTGGGCCCGCGCCTGTTCCACCTCCCGAGCGCGGGCCTGTTCGCCCGCGCCCTCGGGGACGCGGAGGGCCGTGGCCGCGCGGTGGACCTCGACGTCTGGAGCGACTACAAGCGCGACCACCGCCACGGCCTGCGCCTCGCGGACGTTCTCGTCGGGCGCCCGTGGCAGGATGCCGAGTGGCGGCTCGGGGGGTCCATCGACAGCAACGAATCGCTGCTCGACATCGACCGGGTGACGCTGCGCCTCGAGTGGCGGCAGCTCCTCGGTCCAGGCCAGGTCGACCTGGCCCTGAGGCGCCGGCACGCGTTCGAGGACGCGGACCGTTCCAGCGATCGCGAAAGCACGCGGTTCGACCTGAACCTCTCCTGGGAGAAACGGCTCACAGGCGGGCGCCTGGTGCTCTCGGCCGGTTGGCAGCGCGCGCTGGAACTCGACGAGTCCGCATTCCGCCTGGAGCTCGCCTGGCATCGCGAACGTGGCCTCGCCTACGACGATTTCCGTCCGGGCGAGTTCGACTTCGTCCCGTTGCGGCGTGCCATCCATGGGGCGGCCGATGTTCCGTAATCGCCGCAGGGCCGATCTGCGCAAGCTCTTCGAGCTGCTCTCGACCGGTTACCTCGGCCATCAGCTGCAGCTCGAGCGCCGGCTGCTCGGCGAGTTGGTGCAGGGCTTCGCCGACCGGTTCGAGGCGTCCGAGATCGTCAGCCTGACGCCGCGGGACCTCGTCGCCTTCCTCGCCGAGCAGATCGGCGAGCGGCTGGAGGCGATCGCAGCGCTGCGCCGCGGCCATGCTGATTTCGGCCGCCGTTATGCCCGCGCTGCCGACCGCTCGTCGCGACACTACGTGCTGCTCGAGTACGCGAAGGCACTCGGCAGCCGTGGGCGCAACCTGCGCAGGGACCGGCGGGCGCTCGATCTCTGGTTCGATCGCGATGCCCTCGAGGACCGTTATGCCACCCGCCACGCGGATTTCGAGCGGCGCATCGCCCTGTACCTCGATCGCATGGGCGAGATGGCCGCGCTGCACCTGGTGGGGAGCGCGCAGCCGGCCGAGGAGTGGGTCGGCCTGGAGCTCGAGCATACGGTCCGGCCGTTGCTGGCCTACGACGGCGACAGCCGGGTGCGACTTGCCGCATTTCGCGCCCTGATCCGCCCGCTGGCGGTCCTGCCCGCCGTCGAGCAGGAGCGCCGGGTTGACGACCGCACCCTGCAATACATCTACCGCGCCGCGATCGATTCGCGACAGGATCTCTGGGTCCAGCGCGAGGCGCTGGAGGTGCTCGAGGGGCTCTCGACGGCGACCTTCGGCGAGGCGCTGCGACGCCGCTTGTCGCGCCCCCTGCCGGGCGACGACCTGTTCGTGAGGGCGCGCGCGGCGACCCTGCTTGGTCGGGCGCTCGAACGGGTCGAGGGGGGCGCCGAACTCTTCCTCGACGCGCTCTCCGACCCGAGCCCGCACGTCCGCCAGGCACTCGCCGCGGCCCTCGCCACCGCACCCGCCGCGATCGTGGTCCAGGCGCTGCAACGGCTCTGCCTGGATGACGACGATGCGGCCGTGCGGGGCGCGGCCCTCGGCGAGGTGACGGCGCTGCTCAAGCGCCCGGAACTGGTGTGCGAACTGCGCGAGGTGGTCGCTCGGGCCCTTGCACAAGAGTCGCACGCCTATCCGCTGAGGATGGCGCTGCGGACCGCCGCCGAGGGGCTCGTCGTCGTCGCCGCATCGGCCGGCGAGGCGGAGGGGCAGTCGTGGGCGGAGGCCCTGCGTCCGGCGATCACGCGGCTGCACCTCGAGGCGCCGGACCTCGCGGTACGCCGCTGGGCCGCCGAGGCACGCGAGGACCTGTGGTTCGCATGCGATCCGGATGCCCGGGCGCTCGCCGGCGAGCTCGCGGCACGGCTCGGTGTCGCCGGCGGGCGGGCGCGGCGGCTGCCGCGTGACCTGCTCCGCAGGCACGACCGGTTGACCCTCGAGCGGGTGCTGGCCATCCTGGCGCGCCACGGCCAGCCCCTCGAGGTGGCGACGGGGTGGCTCGGCCCGAAACTGCAGCGCGGACACCGCGTCGGCTACCGGAGCTGGCGCGTTCTCCACGAACTGCGCCGCCCCTCCTCCGACAAGCGCCAGGCGCATCGCCACACCGTCGGCCGGATCTTCCGGGGGTTGCTCAGTGCGCCCTCGTCGATCCTCGGCGAACTGGCCGAGACCAAGGTGCCCGGCGAGCCGCTGGTGATCGATGGAGAGGGGGGCTGGCGGCCCTATCTGCCGCTGCTCGACCAGGTGGTGTCGTGCCTCGATCAGGGGTGGCCGACGCGGCCGCTGCGCATCGTCACCGCCGACGGGGTCACCGAACTGTGGCCGCCGGCCTCGCCCCTGGCGCGGCTACGCGCCCGAAGCCGCCTCACGCTGCGCTTCGCCCACTACGCCGCCTTGCGCAACTGGCGCAAGGGCGACAGCCATCCACCCGAGGCCTACCTCGCGGCGTTGCGGGAACTCGGTTTCCGGTCCCGCTTCCATGGACATCCCGATGCCGGCGGCGGTGAACAGCCGGTGGATCCGTCCATCGGCCGCTTCTTCCCCGCGCTGTTCCCGCCGTCGCTCGAACTCCAATGGCAGCGCGCCAGCGAATACTTCTTCTCGGTCTACGAAAATACCCTGTGGCACCTGGTCGCGTTCGTGACGGCGGCGACCGGCTACTTCCTCGGTCGCCACATCTACCTCCACCGGAAGCTGCGCGCCGCCCGCCGCGCGCTGCCGCTGGTGATCGGCGGCTGGGGGACCCGGGGCAAGTCGGGTACGGAGCGTCTCAAGGCGGCGCTGCTCAACGCCCTCGGTTACTCGATCGTCTCCAAGACCACCGGCTGCGAGGCGATGTTCCTGGTGGCGCCGGCCTACGGCCGGCTGCGCGAGATGTTCCTGTTCCGTCCCTACGAGAAGGCGACCATCTGGGAGCAGGTCGGCCTCGTGCGACTCGCCGCGAGGCTGCGCGGCGAGGTCTTCCTGTGGGAGTGCATGGGGCTGACCCCGGCCTACGTGCGCATCCTGCAGCGGCAGTGGATGCGCGACGACTATTCGACCATCACCAACACCTACCCCGATCACGAGGACATCCAGGGGCCGGCGGGCATCGACATCCCGCAGGTCATGACCAACTTCATTCCCGAGCGGGGCGTGCTGCTGACCAGCGAGGAGCAGATGCTGCCGGTGCTGGTGGACGCGGCCGACGCACTGGGCACGCGGGTGCGCGCGGTCGGCTGGCGTGAGGCGGGGCGGATCAGCGGGGACGTGCTCAGGCGTTTCCCCTACGACGAGCACCCGTACAACATCGCCCTCGTCCTCGCGCTGGCCGAGGAGCTCGGCATCGAGCGCGATTTCGCGCTCAAGGAGATGGCCGATCGCGTGGTGCCCGACCTCGGCGTGCTCAAGACCTACCCGGTCGCCGAGGTCGAGGGGCGCCGGCTCGAGTTCGTCATGGGGATGTCGGCCAACGAACAGTACGGCGCCCTCGGCAACTGGCGGCGCCTCGGGTTCGACCGGCACGACCTGGATCGGGATCCCGAGGTGTGGGTCGCGACCGTGGTCAACAATCGCGCCGACCGGGTGCCGCGATCCCAGGTGTTTGCGGCGCTGCTGGTCAACGAGGTCGCGGCCGACCGTCACGTGCTGATCGGAGGCAACCTGAGCGGGCTGCAGGGATACCTGCGCGCCGCCTGGGACGCGTGGGCCGCGGAATTGTCGCTGTGGGATGGCGATGCGGACGCGTCCACGGTCCTCGAGGCGGAGGCGCGGCGACTGAGGGTGCCCATCTCCGAGGCCCAGGTCGAAGGGCGATTGCGCGGCATGCTGGCCGGACTCGGGATCGAGTCCAGCGTCGCCGTGGATCGTTGGCGAGACGCCGACCGGCTGGCCGAGGCGATCGGCGACGTGTCCGGGCGGGAGGCGCTCCTCGCCGCGGTGGGCGCCGATCGCCGGGCGCTGGAGGAGTACCGGCAACTCGCCAGTGCGGTCGGTGCGGCGACCGCCCG